>JARIHA010000005.1 GCA_029288475.1 Candidatus Tayloriibacteriota bacterium
ACTTGCAACCAATTGAGCGAGTGATTCAAGATGAGCCCTATTCGGACCAATGATCACGGCGTATTGATTGTCCTTTATAAAATTAATGACAATCCTTCCACCCAGTGTCGCTTCATTTGCCACGGCTCCAATCAAAGAAAAAGATTTGCTGTCTGTTCCATACGAGAAAAGGCTTGCAGTTGTAGTAAGCGGGATGACAGAAATCATCAAAAGGTTGTCTGAAGGAGATTTTGCATTTGGATTGTCCACACGGAAATAAAGAGTAGGCCCCTTGTAAAGAGTTGCCGAAGGTGTTTCTTGTTTTTTTACTGTATAGCCAGCACTCTTAACATCGGTAGTCTTAAAAACAAATGGCGCGACCTGAGGCGCATCCTGGGCGGCTACTTTGATTGCATTATTTTTTAAAAAAATAACTGAAAACAAGAGAATGCTTGCCGCAATAAATACCAAAGAGATTTTTCGCTGACGATTCATGCCCTTTATTTTACCATATGCAAGGAAATATGGTAAAATGGCGATATAAAAATTTATGATTCTCGTTACCCATGCAGTTGTCGGAGCGGCCATAGTCGCAGCAATGCCAAATCATCCCGTGCTGGGAATCACTCTTGCCTTTGCCAGTCATTTTGCAATGGATACCATACCTCACTGGGATTACAAAATTTATTCTGACTCGATCAACCCTAAAGTAGGTGGCAAAAAAATATCCTTAAACAAATACCTTGCACTTGATGCAGTGCGAATCGGCGGAGATGTTGCCCTTGGTTTTTTGCTTGGATATCTTTTCTTTTTTAATTCAGGAAAACCTTGGCTTTGCTTTGCCGGAGAATTGGCCGCAATGATTCCCGACTTTCTTCAAGTGGTCTACACTCGATTTCCTACATTTCCTCCCCTTGCCCAGCTTCAACGCTTCCACAAATGGATTCATGCAAAAAAACGCCTCTATGAGCCAGTAAGCGGAGCCTTATACCAAGTCGCTATTATCGCCGCTGTTATCTTTATCGCCAAAAAATTTATTAATTAGAAGGGTCATGATACATTACGAGGGATTGACTTTAAGCACATTTTGTGCTATTTTTTAGCCTGCAAAGGAACAGGAAATTTACAACACAAGGAGCAAAAAATGAAAGTAAAATGGCTGGTAGACGAATTCGAATCCGGAAGGATTCAAGAAGTTATCATTGTCGGGCACATGCGCCGGACAAATACTAATCCAATCAAGGAAGCGAGGCGCTACCTCAAATTCAAGCGAATGGCAAAATGGTGCTTTATCACAGGGTTAATCCTGGGCATAATCGGGACCTTGGCCATTTCGTTTGTAATAGCTGGACTGTGCTTTATTACGGCTGGCCTCGCCATACTAATGTTCAATGAAGAGCCAGCGGATGTAAAATTGCTCGCCAGTGATACCGTCGAGATTCGCAGCTGTCTGCTCACGCTTAACCAAGGAGACCCGGCGACCTTTGATGATGACAAGCTGAAGACTACCAGCGCCGTCTTCATAGAAAAAGCAAAGCAAAGAAGAAATGAAATGCTCAGTGTTCTAAAAAGCATAAACTCCCAAAGTGAACAGGGAAAAGGAGTTCAAAGAATTTTAAACCACGGATACCAGAGTGGCCTGAGCTTCTATCGGCCTGGTCTGATCAACGAAGGGACCCTTCGAGATCTAAAACCGGGGGGATAAAAATTTCGAACAACAAATCAAAAAGCCGCTGTAGCAATACAGTGGCCTTTTTTTTGACTAGCTTTGTCTCTTTCCGTGAAGCAACATGTCTACCGCATGTTCCATAGAACCTGCCTCCTTTATTTCTCCCGAGTTTACGAAGAAGATCTCATCAGCATTTTCAATAGTATTCAATCGATGAGCAATGATAACTTTAGTGGTTTCCTTTGGAAGATTTCTCAAAATCTCTTCGAGCTGTTGTTCGGTAATCGTGTCAATGTTTGCAGTCGCCTCATCTAGAATAAGCAATTCGGGATTTCGAAGAATAGCACGCATGAAGGCAATAATCTGTCGCTGTCCGAGGCTGATAGAATCGGCATTGCCGCTTACTTTTGTCTCCAAACCATGCTCAAACCTGGCAAGAAGATTCTCCAAATGCTTCTCCTTGAAGACATTTTCCAAATCCTTGTCTGTGAAAGCGACATATTCTGCATTACCGTAGACAATATTGTCCCTTACGCTACCTGTCACCAAAAATGGTTCCTGCAAAATGAAGCCGATCTTTTTTGTACGCTCTTCGGGAGAATATGATCGAATATCCTTTCCATCAAGAAGAATGGTTCCGTCGGTTGGATCATAGAGACGAGCTAGAAGAGATGCCGTGGTAGTCTTTCCTCCTCCAGTTGGTCCAACAAATGCGTAAGTCTTACCCTTCTCAAGCGAAAAATTAATATTATGCAAAACCTCCTTTCCTTCCGGATAGCGGAAATGAACATTTCTAAATTCCATCAGCTTGTTTCTACTTGCTACCCCTTCTTTCCTCTCATGAACGATCACTTTCAAGTCTGATTCTAGACTCAAAATTTCTGAAACGCGTTCCCATGCCGCGAGAGCGATCTGCAATGATGACCACAGCGACGCAACCTGCCTCAATGGATCATAAAATCTTGAACTATAAAGGAAAAATCCGATAAGCAATCCAATTGCCAGATTTCCATGAACTACAAGGTAAATTCCATAAGAAAGAATGATGAGCTGGGCAACATTACCCGCAAAGTCGTAGAGCGGAGAAAAAATACCATTGGCAAGCCCTGCCCATACAGATGAGTGGAAGTTCTCTTGGTTGGCCTTCTTGAATTTTTCTTGAAAATAATCCCTTCGATTGAAAGCGATGATCACACGGAAGTTGTCCAAACTTTCCTGTATCTCGGCGCTCATCTTCCCTTCAGCCTGAAGACTCTCAAGATTCTTTCTTTTTACCCAAGAAGTAATGAGTTGGGTGAATACAAGCAAAGCCATTGCAGGAAGCAGAGTAACAAATCCCAAACGGACGTTTACCGCAAGCATAAAGATAGCTGCCCCAAGAATAACAAAGAAGTTGCCGGCAAATTGCATCAATGACTGGGAGAAAAACTGGTTGAGTTTGTCAGTATCGTTGTTGATACGAGAGATCAAATCACCTGCTTTGTTTTGATTAAAGAAAGCTACAGGAAGCTCCTGAAGCTTTGTGAACACTAAGTTGCGAAGCTTGTAGAGTACGCGCTGTCCAACACCTCCCATAGTCTTCATCTGAATGTAATTGGCCCCGAATGCCAAGAGATAAACAAGAAGTAAAAGACCTGCGAACAAAAGCACTCCGGTGAACTGCTTGGTCTGAACATAGTGATCGACGGCGTAGCCAAGAATGAGCGGACCAGAAAGAGTAAGGCCTGAGTTTATGAAGATAGCAAAAAAAGCAACAATGATGTTCTTTTTTTCATCCGCCATGAGCGGCAGCATCTTCTTGAAGGCAGAACCGAGAAGTCCTTTCTGCTCTTCATTTTCAGTTGTGGTGGTAAGTTTATAGTTCATAATTGCTTGTACTTCTTTGCGAATCAAAAATCTGTACGTATTCTGGAGAAGTTTTCATTAATTCTTTATGCGTTCCCTTCGCCAACACCTCCCCTTCCATGAGAAGAATAATCTGATCAAACTTCTCTACCGAAGCGATCTTCTGGGTGACAGAAATGAGTGTAATGCCTGGATAATTCTTGTTGATATTTTGCAAAATCTTTTGCTCAGTAGAAGTATCTACGCGCGCAGTGAAGTCATCGAGCAAAAGTACCTTTGGATTGAGGGCAAGGGCTCTTGCAAGCATGATTCTTTGCTTTTGACCGCCAGAAAGACTCGTACCTCGCTCAGAAGCAAACGTATCAAGCTTGCTTGGAAGCTGGTCAATAAAATCGCCGAGCTCCGCTGTGTCTATTGCTTTCTGAAGAGATTCGTTGGTCACGGTCGTACTAAAGGCGATATTTTCACGAATACTAAGATTGAAAAGAATGCTATCCTGAAAGACAAAACCAATCTGTTCATAAAGGGCCTTCTGCTTGTATTCGTTGATTGCCTTTCCATCGTAAACAACCTTTCCAGAATTTGGCTCAAGAAGGCCGGTAAGGACATAGAGAAGCTGAGTCTTTCCTGCAGCAGTTGGACCAAGAATGGCTGTTTTTGTTCCCGCCTTAACAGAAAATGAAACGTCTTTCAGAACGGGCTTCTGATCGAAGGTCACTGAGATATTTACTGCATCAACGTCTCCGCGCAGACGGGTATCAGTGCTACCAGACTCTTTAGGTTCTTCCACAAAAAGAACTTCTGAAATACGCTTGTAGGAAGCGACTGCTCTTCCAATGATACTGCTCATAAAACCAATCATAATGATCGGGAAAATGAATATTGAAATATACGTGATGAATGCCGTGAAATTACCCAAAGTCATCTGCCCCGTTATGACAAAATGTCCTCCTAGAGCAAGGACAGCTACGTTGGTCGCATTAGAAATAAAGATAATGATTGGAATGATTGAAGCAAACAGGATAAGCGTTTGGATACCAAGGTTTTTCGCTTCTGTGTTTGCCACTATAAACTTCTGGTATTCGGTTTGCTGGGAATTCAATACACGGATCAAGGCAGAGCCAAGGACACTTTCATTGATGATCTTGTTTAGCCTATCAATCACCTCTTGGGATTTCTTGAAGAGTATTCCCATCTTTGAAAACACCACATAGAAAGTTCCTCCAATGAGCGGCAGAATAGTCAGTACAACCAATGCTAATTTCCAATTTATCAAGAGTAAAAGCACGCTCGTACCGATGATCAAAAAGAGTGACGATGCTATGTTTGCTATAGCCAAGGATATAAACTGCTTTACTGCATCTATGTCTGAAGTGAGATTGGTGAGAAGTTTCGAAGTGGTTGTGCTTTGGATATACGCATAATTTTGTCGGGATATTTTAGAAATAATATCCTTACGCAAGTCTCTTGCGATACGCTCGGAAGCATATGCTTGTACGACACCCTGAAGATACGTGAGAAGAAATATAAAGAAAGCGGCAAAAGAAAACTCAACCACCAAGGGCTTGAACAGAAAATTGCCAGTGGTATAGGTATCAATTCCATGAGAAATGATATTCGGGATAAGCAAATTAAGACCATTTCCTACCACAGCAAGAATAACCATCAAAAAGATCAGCCCTTTATAGACCTTAATTAGAGAAAATATTGAATTTTGGGACTTTTTTTGTTTTTTTGCCGCCATTTTTGCTTTTTATCACACTTCTATTGATACTACCATTTTTTAGAAAAAAATCATCGTTATGATGACAATGATCACTACTGTAATACAAAAACAGTTATGGCGTCTACCGATATGGTAATAGTGCCTTTATTTACCATAATGAAAAAATTCTATGAAACTTTATGTAATAAAAAGATATCTTTTGTTCGCTTTTTTAATTTTAAACATCATTAGCCCGACAATTTCAAACGCAGCCTTTACTACTCGAGCACAAACACCAAGCAAAAATGGATCGACTACCTCCAGTACGACCGCAAGCACCACTCCTCCAGCAAGCTCAACCCCTCCTGCACCTTCCGGACCAACCACTTCACAATATGTGACTCTTAGCACATTCAGTGGTTTCCCTGGAGCACAAATAACGGTATCCGGCGGCGGCTGGGCAAATGGCGGCATTCGTATTTATGTTTCTGATACCACCGGAAACATAATAG
>JARIHA010000008.1 GCA_029288475.1 Candidatus Tayloriibacteriota bacterium
GTTTCCCCATCGTTTGTTAAGAAAATTTCTTTGTACGCATCAAATTCTGATTCTTTCCCAAGGACTTTAAGTTTTTGTTTAATTGTGCCAATGATCTTATACTCAGGATCAATCATTGCCTCGATACCATAGACCTGCACAGTTATAATTGGAGCAACCATGACCGCCTCAACATAGCCCCTGTATAAATTAGACAATTCTTCTGCGGAAAGTACCGACAGGTTCTCTTCTTCAATTTTTATTGAATTAAAAATAATGGCTCCAAAAATTTCATCCGTTCTTTTTCTAAAATCTTCAATAAAATTTGGATTGCTATCAACACTCTCTTGAATATCCTTAAACTTACCCTTACTAGTTAATTGATTTTCATCAAAATAAACAAAGCCTCCCTTATCGACATAACCCAAAACAATCACATCATTAAGCCAAAAATTGACCACTGGTTCCCACGCCCTGCCAGCCAAACCATCCATAAGATAACTGAGGTGTTGCAAGCTGGCATTTCTCCTGGCGTGGATAAACCATTTAGGTACCTGTCTATTATTTTCCATGTTTTTCAATGATAGTAACTACGCCCTGATTGGCGTCCACCTCAACCAGGTCTCCCGTTTCAAGAATCTTGGTAGCGTCATGAGTGGCAATGATGCACGGAATACCGAATTCTCGCCCCACTACTGCCGCATGACTGGTGATACCTCCTTCATCCGTGACAATTGCCGATGCAAGCCTGCAAAGATGGACGATTTGCGGACGAGTCATACCGGTTACCAGGACCTCACCGTTTTTAAACGCCGCAACTTCTTCATTATAATTTTTAGCTACGAAACTCACCATCCTTACTCTGCCGGAAACCTTGCCTTTATTTGCAATAGTACCTTTTATCTTTGTGATGTTGGCAAAATCTTCTTTGACTAAGTCCTTCAATTCTTCTGCCCTTTTTCCCGTGACAATTTCTGCTTCACCATTCTTTAGCTGGGAAGAATATCCATCACGTCTTTTCTTGATTTCTTCCATATCCACAGCTTGCCCTTTAAAAAATTGATCCATTTCTGAAACAGTGGCAAACTCAAGCTCTGGTTTTCCAGTTCTTTTTATTAATTCCAAAAGAATATTTTTCAAATGGTATCGCAGGGTCATGAAGTGATACCTATTCCAAAACCGAAGAAAGCCGAGCTCGGCTATAATAGCTCCTACCTTTTTTATTTTCTCAGGAACTACAGTTTTTGGCCTTTCCCGCTCGTTTTTTTTAAAGTCAACGATTTTTTTTCGATAATGCTCTTTGTCAAAAGGCTTATCCCCTTCTATATCATTGAACCAGCCATATTCTTCGACTAAATCCTGCAATTTTTCCTCTTGCTCTTCTGGTGATATTTTTTTCCAGATAGAACTAAGTTCCTCGATCTCGCGCTCCTCGCCAACCCATGGCAGATCTTCGTCCCAGTAAGTTGCCGCAGTCAAAAGAGCGTCTTTCTCGGGATTGCCCTCAAGAAGGGTTTTTAATTCTTCGTCCAAGGGAAGAACGTGCTGCGGCTGGCTAACAAGCATGGTTGGGAATGCACAACACAAACCATCCCACAGAAAATGCATTTCTTTGATTAGTTCGCCATCGGTCATGCTGCCCCACACTTGATCCCAGGCATGATCCTCGATCTTTACTATCTCCTCAAATCCTTGCCGAATGCTTTTAATGAGAGCACTTGTTCTTGCTTCATTTTGCCACAATTTTCTAAAATATTCAGTCGACTCTTTCATCTCTTGCACATCAAAATACCCTGTATTATTCATATCAGGTGAAGTGATGTATATCGTGTTTTTGTAAGAAAAGCCTGTGACTTTTCGAGCAGTGAAAAGCCTCCTAAATGAATGACCGTATAATAAGGTCTGACATTCCTTGTCTCATACATTCTCTTGTATTGGAGCTTGTGGGCCATTAAACAAGCATAACAAATCCACGCTGATATTCAATTATTAGCTCCACAAGTATCCGTAATGGTTTTCAACTCAAGAGAATAAAAATTAAATTAATTTCAAATATGCAAATATAATAGTGACCATAATAC
>JARIHA010000046.1 GCA_029288475.1 Candidatus Tayloriibacteriota bacterium
AGGCTCAAATTTTTTCCCTACCACATTAAGAAGGGTAAGCGGAGGCTGAACCGCTGAACCTGGAGCTACATAGGCAAACAAACTATCGAGTAAATTTTTTCTCATTTGAGAATAGAGAGCATAGGAAGGTTCGTCATCGTCAGACTCATTTTGCAAAGCCTGACCGTTTAGAGAGATGGTGTTGTCTGCGTGTGCTTGAGTAGGGAAAAAAAGAAAGGCTGAAACAAAAACACCTAAGGCAAGAAGAAAAAACTGAAAAGGAGCAGCGATCAATAAATTCTTACGATGTGTTAAATACATTACTTAATGTTTATGTTCTTATGTTTTTTGTTATCTTTGAAACACAGCTCGAACCATAGAATCAAAGAAATCTCCTACGGATGAAAAAACGTCAGCAAGGAGACTCTTATGAGCAATGCTGAGCGGAGCACTACTAGTATCACTAGGGGTAAACTGTATCATGGCAGTTGATGAAGGCGCAGGAAAAGTAGTGAGATTAGTACCAGATGATGGACCCTTTGAAGGAGACGTCCCAGACTGACCATCAGGAACAATCACGCTGTATACACTTGGATTTGATGTCCAACCATTAGAAACAACAGAAAGAGTAACTTGTCCTGAAGTAGGGCGGAATACCTGTACTGTCATAGCATTCTCAGATTGAGAAACAATAGTTGCGCTACCATTTATCGGTACGACAGTACTCTTAGCACCGAAGATTCCAGTTATATTCACCGTGCCTCCCGAAGGGCCTCGCGAAGGAGAGATACCCGATATCAAAGGATGCTGTCCCGAGACAGTGAGAGAAAGTGCATTACTTTCAATTCCACTTGAATTTAGCACGGTCAAATTATAAACACCGAGAAGTTTACTAGCTGATTTTTTACTACTATATACAGGCAATTTAAATGTCATTGAACTTGGAGTAACAGTGATAGGGGCAATTGATACCCCATCAGCAGAAACTTGATCAAGTTTTACAAAACTTCCTTGAGAGAAGTTAGATCCATTTATAGAAATAGCAGATGATATATCATCTGGATTGATCGTAGATGGATAAACCGAAACAAGGGTACTTACAGGAGTTGCTGGAGCTTTAGTACCAGAAGCAGTAATAGTGAAAACGATTGGAGAACTGGTCCAATTACCAGAACTAAGAGTAAGACTTACTTTACCAGCTGAACCATTTAGATCAGCAACAATTGCGTTAGTACTTACAGTGACGTTGGTTGCGGTTCCCCCAATAACGGTCAACTGCGTTGAGGGATCAAAGTTTGCTCCCTTAATTACGATATGCGTTCCTGAAGGCCCTTCTTTTGGAGTAACTCCTCCTTCTGAAACTGCAGGCCCCGCATCACTGGTAAGAGAAACTCCAGGATTAGGAGGATTAAGCACTGAAGAATCAGCAGTAGAAGAAACTGTAGTGATAATCTCTGAATTAGAACTAATCGTTCCATTCTCACTTACTCTAATACGAGAAATACCGAGAGGCAGAGAAAACGGTGTCGAAAACGTAAGACTTGTATTACTTGTAGTAACGGGATCAATCACCATAGTAGGCACCCCTCCAGAACTGAGTAGTATTTTATTTCTTGAACCTAATCCTGTTCCTTTAACAAGAAAGAGTGTCCCTGGTTTTCCTAACGATGGATTAATCGAATCAAATGACGGTCCAACAACAGTAACATCAGTACTTGAAGCAGTTTGTCCAAAGGTATCCACATTTACACTATAATCTCCTATAGGCAACAGAGGAAAATTAAAAGTTAACGTAGATGGCCCAAAGTGCACATCTTGAATAACTGAACCAGATGGATTGATAGAAAGGGGCGCCTGACCTTTTGAAGAAATCGTTACTACACTATCTTCAGTAAAATTAGAACCTGTTATTGTTACAGCCTGAGGAAGATCAGATAAAAAGAGACTGGTTGAATCAAGAGAAGTAACCACAGGCACTGGGGAAACGACAGGAGGGGCAACGGGACTGTCTGAGATAGTAAAGGCTGTCTGCGGAGTCATGAGATTAGGGTAAGAATTTATTGCTACTGCATAGCTAGATTGTAAACCATATGAACCCGCAGGGAGCGAAGGTACGGTAAAAATCAAATTTCCCAAACCATCGGCCGAGGTAGGTTGAACGTAATACTTTACGCTTCCTTTATTAAATATTAGAAAATCTTTCAAATTAGTAGGAGCGCCTATCCCACCGTTAGGTGAAGCTTGTTCTTCTACAAGCGTTACCGTAGTGCCAGGAATACCAGAAGTGATGAATCTATTCTGGCTAGCAAGAGATTGTACAAAAGACGAAGTATTTAGAGACACAGCACTTCCAGAACCAGTAACCGATACAGATGGACACGAAACAGTAACATCTTTCCCAGCGGATGCGACAGTAACCGTCGCAGTTTTAGTCCCCTGAGACGCATACACAAGAGAAACAGTAGAAGCGGTGGGAAGAACGTTTGACATACCGTCGCTTCCTTTCCATGCATAGGTATATGTACCATTTCCTCCAGATACCGAAGCGCTGTATGTTATCAATTGATTTTGAGTTTGTATAGAAGACAAAGGATTTGAAGAAAAAGGTTGACCAGAAGCAGACACGAGGCAAGATGTTGCTACGGGGGTCAACGTAGCATTGAATGAAAGTTTATTGCTCGTAGCGCTTCCGTTTGAAATCCAAACTGAGTAACTTCCCGGAACCGTAGGAGTAAAGATAAAAGAAGTTGAGCTCGCTGTTGATGTCGCAACCAATGGATTAATAGCAACGGGATTCGCTGCTCCAAGCTGAACAAACACCGTATTAGACTGAGTAATGCCTGTTCCGTAAAGTGTTACCCTGGTTCCCGCAATTCCAGTTGCAGGGCTAATATCAGTAAGAACCTGAGGAATAGTGTTTGAAAGGGTAAAAGGAATTTCATTGCTTGTTCCCAAAGAGTTCGTCACAGATATACCTGAAGCGTTCTGAGAAAGGGGTGGCAGAGTAAAAGTAATGTTATTCGGACCTATCTGCGTAGGAGTGACAGTACTAGGAGTTCCGCCCCTTACGAGCACTGAAGCATCGGGAGTAAAATTGGTTCCCACAATTGTTATCACACTTCCTGCTGGTCCAGATGAAGGAGTTATAGAAAGCAAAAGAGGACTCTGAGCGGATATGTTTCCCGTTGAAACAGCGAAAGGAATAGGGTCGCTCCAGTCGCTATTAAAAGCACCAAATTTAAGCATGTAAGATCCTGCAGGAATAGTCGTTGGAATAGTAAAAGCAAGAGTTGTACCATTACTGCTCAATCCTGAAATATCAAAAACGTGGGTCGGATCAGTTACCGAAACAAACTGCACAGCATTTCCAGTTGGAGTAAAGCCTGTACCACTCACAATGACTGTACCCCCAGGTCTGCCTGTATAACTGCCCGATGTTTGTCCATGAGCAAAAGAAACTGGTACCAATACCATAAGAACAAGCAGAGCAGCTGAAATGAGAAGTTTGTAAAATTTGGTCATATAAATTACGTTAATAACTCTTATTTAAATAATGAACTAAGGCTCTTCTCTACTGACTGAACCCAACTCTCAATCGGCGCATTTTCCGTAGCTGTAGTTACGCTCGCATACTGCGCCCCAAGCGAAGGAGCAAGACCAGTGACTCCGCCAGAAGAAATTCCGTTTACCTTAGGAGGGTTAGCTACTGGAGGAAGCCCGTCTTTAGCAATATCCATTGCTGCGCAACCCATAAGGCCATTGTGGGAATTAGGAGTTAGAGGAACAAGCGGATTATCTGACTGGTCAATTGCAGGCCAATGTTTTTCCGCATGCGCCTTATCAATAGGTTCACCAAGTAAAGCTGCGACAAGGTAGCCGCAAGAAATGATGTTGAATTTTTTTGGAGATGCTAACTGATTGTTCATAAGGCTATTGGCATTAGGTCGATAAATAATAGAAGATGCTTTTGAGTCAAAGTTATACTGACAACCAACTTTAATACTTGCAAAAATGATTCCTCCATACATTTTATTACTACCGCTATACCTAAAATCATTCAAAGGATCGGTTGAACAATTTTTACTTGTTGTGAATAATTGATCTGTATCTCCTATACTTCCTGGCGTATAATACTCATCTTTAAGTAAACCGAGCGCATGCCCTTCTTCGTGAAGCAGACTGAGTATAGAAGAATATCCTTGATTATAAAAATTTTTTTGTAGAGAACCATTAATTGTCACCATTGGAGAATCGTTAATGTACACTCTCCCATTCTGACCGCTTTTCACAGGACTCCATGCATAATGAAAATTTTGGTCATTAAAAAAAGTTACGTAAAATATTTTTCCTCCTATTCCGTTGCAACTTGAGGACTGGACTAAAGATAAATCGTCCTTAAGAATAGTGCCGCTCTTTCTTGCAATAAGATCTGCATGGGAAATCTTCTTGAGATCAACATAAAAAGAAATTCTATTAAGATAAGTTTTAAATGGATCAATTTGAGCGTAGCCATCATATATATAATGATTCACTTCGTTGATGAAAGAATTCATATCATCAGTTTCTGAATCTTCTCCTACTCTTCTGAACACAATCTTGATCGTGTCATCTTCCCCTGTCCCCCCTACAAGTACACAGTTAGTCATAGGGACATCAATATTTCCTCTCGGATCTCCTGATACGGTAAGCTTACCATCCTTGCTAATGGCGGAAATAAGTATGTCTTGATAACTTACTGCCTTGGGATCTCCATAACCAAGTAGAAAACCAGTAGGATTATCATGCGTACCAACTATATTCAAAAGAGTATACGGTACTTGAACCACTGGATTGGGGTGTTTAGCTACGTATTCATATGCATATAAGCCATCAAGTAAGTTTTTCCTCATCTTAACAAAAATTTGAGGATCGCCACCCTCACCCTCATAACCTTGGTTTTGCAAGCTTTGGCCGTTTAGAGAGATGATGTTTTCGGCGTGGGCCGGAGAGGGAGAGAGGAGAAGGCTTGAGAAAACTACAGATAGAAAAAGAAAAATAGTGTTTAAAAAAATACTGCGACGAAAGGATTGTTTCACTAGTTGAAGATTATGAATAAAAGCTAAATATACTGAAAAGTATATCAAATGATGAGCTTAAGAATAGGAAGGTGTGGGGATAAGATTTAACTAAGAAACCTTGCGATGCTTAGGGGTTACCCAGAAACCCATATACTTCCCTGTCATAAGACGAGTTTGAGCATCCATGCCAGGCAAAGCGCTGAAGATAAGAATGGTAACTGGGACAAGCACCCACTGAAGAAGCATGAAGAGCTTGTGATGAATTCTGGTATTTGCAGGAGGCGGAGGTAAAAAGCTAAAAGAAACAATAGCAGAAAGTACCAGCCCGATAAGAGAAAGATCCATTAAGTATCGAGTAATTACAGGAAGATTATAAGATAGTACAAGAGTATTAAAATACCGCCCACCTGCAATGACCGGCAACCAACCCAAGATAAAAATCATGATCGGATGCGTAGCCAAAGACCAATAGCCCTCTATCTGAATAATACTCATGCGGATCTTTTTCATTCGGGGAATTTTCTTATTCTTTACAAATGCCATCAACACATAAGGAAGATTCTCTGCCCCCCAGCTCCAGCGACGCTGTTGTTTGTAAATATTTTTGCATGTTTGTAAAAAAGTAGGCGCAAGATTTGCATCCATAGATACCGGGTAAGAAAGCGGCACTACTGTATAATCGCCGTCGTATGCAACATAGGCATTCCAAAAAATGCGAGAATCCTCCGAGACCATATTCTTCTGCCAATAACCTATATCGTGAAGCGTTTTAAAGCTGATTGCGTGAGATGAGAAAGTGGCCAAACGCTCTGGACGTTCCTGTTGGATCATCTGCCAAAAAGTTCCTGAGGCCGCTACCACACGAGAGAACGCCGGCGAATCCCAAATATTATTATTATAAAAAGGCACTGGCTGAAATGAGCTTCGATATGGGTTCTCTGTTGTCAGAAAATGCCAAGTCAAACATTGGAAATATTTCGGGTAGACAACAGTGTCAATATCAAATGCCGACACAAGCACATCGCCATAAGGAATGTTCTGAGGATTGAGGATGTGCTGCCGTGCCTGTTCGGCAGCAAAAGTAATATTAGAGCCCTTCCCAGGCATCTCACCTATTACATCAGCAGGATGTACCGTCAGTAAAAAATCACGAAAATGATCGGCATATCTTTCTCGCATCTCTCGAGCCATATCCTGTGATTCTCGACCAGCGCGCGCTTCAGAAGCAAGAACCACAATAATTTTTTTCTTATCACAGGAAGCATCGAGGAGTGACTCTATACTCTTCTCGATCACCTCTTTCCCTTCTTTGTAAAATGGCAAAATAACCAGATGCACTATATGCTGATATTTTAAGTTTTCGAGCATCTTGCCCCAATCAAGAGCAATGTTGTGCTTCATTCGTTTCCAATTCTGGCGCAAGTAAGTTGAAAGATAGAGTGTTTTTAAGAGCCAATAAATATCGAAGATAATGATAAAAATAGCAGCCTCCACTGGAAAAAATCGAGAAAGAATAATTGTGCCAATGATCGTGATCCAGGCAATAAGCCCTGGAACCATTTCAAAGAAGCGATACAGCCTACGATCACTGCCCGTCAGATCACTGGCTCTCCCTACTCCGTAGTAAGGAGTTTTTCTATAATCAGTATTGTCCTGCATCCGTTCACTTTAACAGAAACAGCTCATAAATAAAACTCCACGTAGACCTACGTGGAGTTTTATTTGTGAGCTGTTTCTGGAGCCACCTCCCAGGCTTGAACTGGGGACCTTCACTTTACAAAAGTGTTGCTCTACCAACTGAGCTAAGGTGGCAATGTTACTCTACCGACTCTCTACTTCTTTTATACCATCAACTTCCTGCCCGGTCCTGATCTCCTCTTTGAACTCTCCTACATTCTTCAAGAAGAGCGAAACGGGAGCCTTGACGCCATCACCCTTCGGCTTGCGCACTCCGCTTCTCGTCTTCATCCGCTCAAGAAACTGCGTAAGCTTCTTGTGAATGATATGAAGAATATAGAGAAAAGTGGCACGGACTGTTTTCTTAAACTTCACCAAAGAAGTTCTTACTACGTGCTTGCTTTTCTTCACTATGAGCTGTTTCTTCTCATAGAGTGCTGATTCTATCACTGCATCAGCTTTTTGGCGAGCTTCCAAAGAAATAAAAGTTGTGCCCTTCTTTAGTTCAAAAAGCTTGTGGATAAAAAGGACCACAATGACCGCCATCGAGACAAAGAATGTAACGAGTACTGCGGCCATGAAATTTATTTATTCAGGACCGAAAACCTTGCAAATCGGCCTATAGCAATCTTTTCTCCAAACTTTTGAATTGCATTCTCAAGAAGGTTTGCGATTGTAAGGTCTGGATTTTTGATGAAAGGTTGTTCAAGAAGGATCTTATCTGCGAAGTATGCGTTGATCTTTCCTTCAAGAATCTTTGCTTTCATAGCTTCAGGCTTGTCTTTTACTTCTACAGCAAAAACTTCCTCAGCCTTGGCCTTAGACTCAGGAGTAATATCATCTTTTTTGAGAAATTCTGGGTTAGTAGCGGCAATTTGCATTGCAATATCATAAGCGAGTTTCTTGAATTCTTCGTTTCCAGACACAAAGTCTGTTTCAGAAAGAAGCTCTACCATTGAAGCAACACCTCCATTGCTGTGCACATATGAAGCAACAGTACCTGCACCGAAAGTTCGATCAGCCTTTTTGCCTGCTACATCTCCCCCCTTCTTGCGAAGAATAATGAGTGCCTTTTCCTTATCGCCATTTGCTTCTTCAAGAGCTTTTCGCACCTGCATGATTGAAATGCCAGTAAGATCTCTTAACTCCTTTATTTGTTCTGTAGTGATCATAATAAAAAATTATTATCTTATTATACTATAAATTCCATCCCGAAGCACTGCCGTGACCGACCAAGTGCCTGATTACTTAGATTTTTTTGATAGATTTTGCTCCTTCCTTGAATGCAGCTACGATTTCACTTACGAAGAAATTGATACTTGAAAGAGAGGCGTCATTTCCTGGTATTGGGAATTCAACTTCTTTAAGATTGCAGTCTGATCCTGAAAGGCTGATTACTGGGATGCCGATTTTCTGAGCTTCGGTAACAGCAATGTTTTCTCGTTTCTGGTCGATAACAAAAAGAGCCTTAGGCATTTCTTTCATTGAAACCAATCCTCCGAAGAATTGCTCGAGCTTTACGATTTCTCGATCAATAAGAAGTCGCTCTTTCTTAGTATACTTTCCGAGCTCTCCTTTTTCTCGTTGAGAAACGAGAGTTTCCATTTTTTCAATTCGTCGTCGGATCTCAGGAAAATTAGTGAACGTTCCTCCAATCCATCGTCCTGATACATAAGGCATTCCAAGAGACAACGCAGCATTCTTCACAATTTCACGAGATTCGCTCTTTCCTCCTACAAAAAGAATCTGCTTGCCGGTAGCTGCAATAGAAGTAACAAAAGCCTTTGCTCGTTCGAGAGATTCGCTTGTCTTTTCTAGGTCAAAAATTTCTACTCGGTTCTTTACGCCGAAAATAAAGGGCTTTGCGCTTGGATGACGTCGTGAGCGGGCATACGCAAAATGAGCGCCTGCCTTGAACATACTGTCAATAAGAGCCTTATTTGGGGTATTTTGTGCTGTTGTTGTTGGTTCCATATAGAAAAAAAGTGTAGCAGATTCTCTAAACTAATGCAAATGCAGGGCTACTTTTGGGCTTATCCGGCATTTTCTGCATCATCGTTCTCCACGTCATCCCCCTTTCCATCTATCGGCTTGCCGTCCACTTCGGCCAAAGCTTCGATAATGTCGTCAATTTCTCCACGGAAAATTGCCTCGATATTATGCCAAGATTGCTTGATGCGGTGATCAGTAACACGGTCTTGTAAAATATTGTATGTTCTAATCTTTTCTGAACGATCGGCGGTACCAATCTGATTTTTTCGATTACCTGCATATTTCTTTGCGTCATCTTCCTCTTTTAGTTGAGAAATCTTTGCCAAAAGAATGGCCATCGCTTTTTCACGATTCTTGAGCTGGCTTCGCTCAGAAGTAGAACGCACATCAATGCCAGTTGGCTTATGGATAAGGCGAACTGCCGTCTCCACTTTGTTTACGTTCTGTCCTCCCGCTCCGCCTGAACGAGAGAACTCCATTTCTATATCAGAAGGATTGATCTCAATGTTCACTTTTTTCTTCATGGGCAAAATGGCGACAGATGCCGTCGAGGTATGTACCCTCCCCGACTTCTCGGTAGGCGGAATACGCTGAATTCGATGAACGCCAGTCTCGAAGCGCATTTTTTTATAAATATCCTTGCCACGCATTTCGAACACCGCTTCTTTATAGCCACCAAGCGGTGTTTTTGATTCGCTGATAGTAGTAACTCCCCATTTATGTAGTTCGGCAAAACGGCTATACATTTCCGCCAGTTTTCCTGCGAAAAGGCCAGCTTCTTCACCCCCTGCACCTGCTCGGATTTCAAGCACAATTTCATTTGGAAAATCTTCCTCTTCTTTTTCAGAGTCGGCAATTTCTTGCATCTGCTTCATCAAGGCTGCTTTCTGAGAAAATATAGTTTCGAGCTCGCCTTTTGCCAATTCCTGCAAGGAAGCATCTTTCTCGAGCATTCCTCGGAGTTCTTTTTCTTCCACATCAAGACGCTCGTAGCTTTCTGCGAGATAACTAGTCTTATGGTTCTCTTTAAATTTAGATAATTCGTTCATGATACTGCTTTTTATGCCCCCCAAACTACTTCTTCACAATATAAAAACCGCACCAAAGTTGGGGCGGTTTTTATAGTACTTCGCTATTTCTCTTCTGCCGTCTTTTCTTCTGTTTTTGGAGCTTTTGCAGCCTTCTTTACTGGAGTCTTCTTTGCAGCCTGTCGAGCCTTGAACTTCTCTACTCGTCCTGCTGTATCGAGGAGCTTTTCATTGCCTGTATAGAATGGATGGCAGGCACTGCAGATTTCAACTTCAATCTTCTCTTTTGTTGAGCCAACAGTAAAAGTATTGCCGCACGCACATACGACTTTGGCGTTTGGGAAATAGGTTGGGTGGATATCTTTTTTCATAGAGGACAGTATATCTTTACATTCCTAATATGTCAATCTGCTTCTGATAATTGGCCGCCAAAGACATCACATCATCGCCGTAAAAGGCATATTCCTTCTTGGAGGCATTAGCCCAGCCAGCAAGGTATCGTAGAGCAGCAAGACGTTCGGT
>JARIHA010000041.1 GCA_029288475.1 Candidatus Tayloriibacteriota bacterium
CCACATCGAAGCCCTTCTTACGAAGAAGATCCCGAGTGAGTACGACTTGCAGGCTCTCCAGTACTTCATCGTGAACGAGGATTTGCAGAAGCTCTACTTCTGCTTCTACGAGCCACGCCTTTCCACCAAGCAGTTCTTCTATATCGAAGTAACACGCGAAGAAGTGCAGGAACAGGTGGACTTCTACCTTGAACACGAGCGACAGGTGCTTAAAGAAGTTGAGGAAATCGTTATCAATCTATCTTTCTAGCTTATGGAAATTAAAAAATGCAAATACGTGGATCTTGCGCGGCTTGAAAAAACTATAGATTTAGTACTTCAAATCATGCAGGTCTTATATGAAATGGACGATAAGGAATATCGAAGAATCAGAGACTTCATAGATTCCAAAGTGGATTTTTCTCTGCCGTACAGCAATCCAAGTAAGAAAGAGTTAATCAAAAAATAGTTATGGAAACTATCGAAACCACTTGCCGCTACGGAATTTGCGATGGTTCGGGATGGACGGAAGAAGGCGCATTCGACGATATAAAGCCTCGCAAGTGCCTTTGCCAGATTGAAAAAGAGGCAGAGGAAGAAGCTAACAACTGAGTATGCTGCAAGCCACCTCCAGAGAAGCGTTCGCGGGAATCGCACCCCACCTTGGGGAACGGCAACAGGAAGTGCTAGCAGCGTTCTACAAAAACGGGCCAATGACCAACAGCGAGTTATCTGAGTTCCTAGGAATAAGGATTAACGCAATAACACCGCGTACAAACGAACTCGTGAAGATGGGTCTAGTGCATGAGCATGATCGCCGACCATGCAGGGTTACGGGCAGCAAGGCGATTGTTTGGTCAGCTTACAAGGAAACACTCTTTTGATTATGAAATCTTTTGCTCTTTCGCTTGCCATAGGTGCGGTACTGATAGGGCCTCATACAGCCTTCTCAGCGACCTCCTACGGCACGCACACACTCGAAACGTATCAAGGCATGGTTGAGTTCTGCCGACAGGCTGTAGCGGACGCCAGAGACCTACGAGAGCCATTAACAGGTAAATTGGCAGATCTCTGCAACTAATATGGCACAGCGACGAATGTTCAGCCTTCAGATCGTAGACTCAGATGCGTTTCTTGATATGCCAATGAGTGCACAATTGCTCTACTTCCACCTCTCCATGCGAGCTGATGACGATGGATTCGTCGGGAATCCTAAGAAGATCCAGCGCATGGTGGGTGCGGCAGATGATGACTTCAAAGTCCTTCTATCAAAGCGATTTCTTCTCTCGTTTGAAAGCGGAGTAGTCGTAGTGAAGCATTGGAAGATTCATAACTACATACAGAGCGACAGGTATCACGAAACTAAGTATGTAGAGGAAAAAAGTGGCTTAGTTGTTAAAGAAAATGGAGCGTATACAGAATGTATACAAGAATCTCCCAAATTGGATACCGAGGCTAGGTTAGGTAAGGCTAGGTTAGAGGTAGAGGAAGAATCCTCCCCCAAAGAAATTGCTAAAAGGTTCTTCTTAAACGCAGAGGAACAGAACGAAGAGTTCAAGCAAGCAATGGATGCCCTCAGCGAAAAGACCTCACTCCCACTTGAATTTGTTACTAGAGAAAGTCTCAAGTTCACGAACCACTGGTGCGAAAAGAACGGATCGGGGAAGAAGCAGAAGTGGGAACTTGAAGACACGTTTGAGATTAACCGCAGAATCGCCAAATGGCTGAATAACGCGGTGAAGTGGAGTAAAAACACTTCAAACAAATCACGGGGAAAGGAAATTATCAGCTCATAGCTCATTGAAATATGGAAAATCAGCCAATACATCGGGGATACAAGGCCATTCTTTCTACCGGCCCTGAAATCCCTCTTGACCCTCACGAGGTAAGTGTCGTTATGCGAGCCGCAAACCAAGGGGCAATTGTGAAAGTTCGCTCGGGAGTGATAAATCCTAGCTTTCTGGTCTCTATCGTGGAAGACACGAAGCGCCGAAAAGATTTCGTTGAGGAGAACAAATATCCAGGCTACGAAGACCGTCTTGCACAAGGCATGAAGCCACTCAAAGACATCTTCTCTGAAAATCCGGTTATTAAACAGTTGCAATAGTATGCGAGCCTTCCAACAAAAAAGCGTACCAACCTTCAAATCCATGTCATTTGCAGCGGAAGTACGGGGAAATCCAGGGGATCACAAGGCAGTTCTACTT
>JARIHA010000070.1 GCA_029288475.1 Candidatus Tayloriibacteriota bacterium
CATTAAGAGCAAAATACTCGCCGAACGAGACACGAAAAAACCCCTTCCGGGGTTCTTTCTCTGCTACGCCTACACGGCTTCGCAAGCTCTCGTTCGGCGAGTATTTTGCTCTTAATGTCTCTCGTTGATTTCCTTGCGGATGTTTGAGATGACTTCAGAAGCATGCTGCTGGCCTCCGAGTCCGAATGCCAATCCGAACGCAAGTGAAAGTGCAATAACAATTCCGTTGAGTACTGTCTCTGAAAGAAGAGTTGCTATTCCGAGCTGGAAAAGGGCGATCAAAACTGTGAAGATCCAGATAACCCATTTTGTAGCTCCACCAAGAAATCCAGGCTTTCCAAGTTGAGTAACTCGTGCGCCTCCAGTAACGATCTTTTCCATTACTTCACCAATAACGATACCTGCAAGTACAATAAGTACCGCAACGATAACCTGAGGAAGATAATTCAAGATACTCTGGAGGAAAGCAGTGACCGCGTTCAATCCAAGAATCTGGAATGTTTGAACGAGTACTACAACCACTAGAAACCACTTAACTATGATACCGACAAACTTTCCGATATCTATCTTGATTCCGGCTCTGCTGAAATAAGGTTCTGCTCCTGCCTTGCGGATAAGAGCATCTACCTTAGTTGCTCGAATAAGTTGAGCGAGCGCTTTGCCAATAATATCAGCAATCAATATCCCTACAATAAGGATAACAACCGCTAAAATAAATCGTGGAACAAAGTTTGCGACTCCAGCCCAAGCATCTTGGAAAGAAGTTACAAATCCTGCCCATGTAGCATTCCATGTATTCATATCTGTTTTTAATTATTGAAATTATTAAATAATAAACCTCCAAACCTCAGTACCGGCCAAAGGCACGGCTTCTCGACCTATGGAATGGAAACGGCTGGGATTAATTATACCAATTCAGGCTATTTTCGGAAAAAGCCCATGTGGATAGCTAAAAGGAGAGTTTTATGCCCAATTTATCAGAAATAACCTTGTGCGGATAATCGAAAATGTCTCGAACAAGTTTATCGCACACACTCATTCGATATTGAAAGTCTTGGGTCTCTAATATTGCGTATTTAAGCTCTCTTCCTACCTCTGATTCCATTTTCTTCATGATGAGCTGGAGCTGGCTCTCTTTTATTCTATCCCCTACTACAAGAATATCCGCCCTGCTATCCCACTGACGAATAAATACCCCCGCAACTACAATGAGCTTTACCTTTCCTATTTGAGAAACCCTTCTTACGATCTCATCTTCTTTTACCAATAAAGTACTTATGAGTAAGTTCTGAAGATCTGATATGAATACAAATTGTTCATTGAGAATCCATCCTTGCACCTTCTTCTTTTTAAAAACGACTGCGCCTTTCTTTTTTGCATTTTCAGAAGTACCCGTAATCATCTCACTCATGAACATTTGTTGCTTTACAAGTCTCATCTTAACCAAAAGAAGGAGCTCTTTTTTTGCCTCTTTTGTCTTTACCCCTGTTTGTGCTGAGACTGCGTCAATATCATAGATATGTCCCGGATTAAACAAAAACAGCCTCATCAGCTTTACCTTGGCCTCGTTTCCGAATATCTTTCCCAGTGTTTCCATATGATTTGTAGTATATAGCAAGAATCTCAAAACAGCCAATAGATAAAGAAATTATAAAGATTATTCATTCTAGTGGCAACTAAAGGTTATCTAGCCAACCAAGAAAAAACTCCCTCGAGACCCTCACTCTTAGCTTGGGGTCAAGAAGGAGTTTTTTCTTGGTTGGCTAAGGTATTATTTAAGTTCTACCTTCGCACCTGCCTCTTCGAGCTTCTTTTTGATTTCATCTGCTTCTGCCTTCTTTACTCCTGTCTTCAAATCTGCTGGAGCGGCATCAACAAGGTCCTTTGCTTCCTTAAGACCCAACGCAAGAACCTCCTTCACTACCTTAATGACGGCGATCTTCTGTGGTCCTGATTCCTTAAGATGGATAGTTACTGTGCTCTTCTCTTCTGCTGCTGGTGCGCCTGATGCTGGAGCTGCCATTGCAACTGCCGCTGCTGACACGCCAAATCGCTTTTCTAATACCTTTACGAGTTCATTGAGATCAAGAACAGACATTTTTTCAACGCTGTCAATGATGCTCTGGAACTTCTGTGGAACTTCAACTTTTGTTTCTTCTGCCATAGAATTATGATAATTAATAATTAGTATCTTCGGATTATGCCTGAGGAGCTGTTGTTTCTTTTGACTTTGCTATCTGATCAAGGGCCATTACGAAACCTTGGATAGGTGAATTGATGATATTCGCAAACTGAGCATAAAGAACGTTGAGAGAAGGGATAAGAGCAATTGCCATCATTTCCTCCTTTGTCTTGTATGCACCTTCGAATACTCCCCCGAGAATAGATACCTGATCCTCGAATTTCTTCTGGAATGAATATACTTCTCGAGCAGGAGCAGTAAGATCGCTGCTGTATGCAAGCGCCACTTCACCATCGAGAGAAGGCATTTCACCCTTGAACTTTCCTTCGGTCAGGGCTTTCTTGATAAGGGTCTTTTTTGCCACTACGTAGCTTACGCTATTTGCTCGAAGACCTCTTCGGAGTGCGCTGGCATTAGCAACATTCAGTTTGTGAAAATTAACAAAGACCAATGATGGGTTGTTTTTAACCTTCTCAGTGAGTCCCGCGAAAATCTCCTTCTTTTTTTCTTTTGATATTGCCATATAAGTTTTTTTAAACAAAAAAAATCGACCGGCAGGGCGAAGTGAGGATTTGAGAAAAAGTACTTCTTTCTCTCAAACATAACCTCGGTAGGACCTCTGACGAATCAGTGCTTTTAAGCCCCGATTCGGCCGCCTACTGTCTTTGGCCTGATTGAGATAATATACCGAATTGACTAGTGACTGTCAACTAAAACACTCACCTTATTCATTTTAATATCCTCAAGGGGACGATCTGAATCGTCAGTCTCAACAGCAGCGATCGCATCAACAACGTCCATTCCGTTCATGACCTTGCCAAAAATAGTATACGCATGAGGCAAAGCATAGTCTTTATGCATGATGAAAAACTGGCTGCCATTGGTATTTGGACCTGAGTTTGCCATGGCCAAAGTTCCGCGAAGATAGCCAGCTTTATAAGAAGAGGTTGAGGCATCAAGCTCGTCTGCAAATTTATATCCAGGACCTCCCCTTCCCGTTCCTGTTGGGTCTCCGCCTTGGATCATGAAGCCACTTATTACGCGATGAAATACCACTCCATCATAAAACCCCTTCTGGGCTAGTGTGATGAAGTTTTCAACGGTTTTTGGCGCATCAGTATCGAATGTTTCAATAGTGATTGCTCCTTTATTAGTTTCGATGGTTACAGTGTGCATAAAATTTATGTTAATTATTACTTTGAAAAGTGCTGGAGCTTTTCATCGAGTTCAAGATCGGCGAGTTCGTATTTTGTACCGACCAGATTGATGACCAACTGAAGAAAGGTTGCCATTCCAGATAGCGCAAAGATCAGGATAACAAACCACCATACAGGAGAAATAAAATAAAGAAATACCACTAAAATAGAAGTGTAGATGCCGGTGCACCAAGGACAAGACATGAGGTCATAAAGAGTTCTAATCACCCCATAGGTTCTTTCTGTGCCATCTGTCTTGTAATGACACCAATCTCTGACAAACTTTAGCATTTTGTCATAGGTGACAGCACGAACCAGTCGGAATGAAGCCAGGATAAGAAGAATGAGATCAAACGTGCTTATTGTGGTAGGTAATGATCCATTTTCGACAACAATAATCCAGCCGCAAAGGAGCAGTAGGACAACGATAAATATCGCCGGGTAAATAAGATTGAGTAAGTCCTGATTTTTTTGTTTCATAGATTATATATGGCTAATACTCTATTTATTTCAGTATACCAGATGGATGAAGTGGTCATGCTATTGACTTTTTTATTCTTATCTGTCATTATATGACCTGAAATCGCTAGCACAAACCACCTGAAAAAACCAAGGAACCTATGAAAGTCTGGCAGATTGTTTCCATCCCTGTGTCAGAAGACACCACTTTCACCCCAAAGATCAAAGGGGTAAGGCGAACTAAAAAATTTAAGAAAAGCGTAATCAAGGGCATCCCCGAGGGTGTCCTATTTTTTTGTTTGCAATTCCAGCTGATCCATCAAGTCATCCAAACTCTTTATTATGAATTCCGGATCACTTTCCATCACGGCATCTCCCTCTTCCCCGACTATCATATATTGCTCTATTAAACTTACGGCGCTACCAACTTTCCCAGCCTGAATAGCCTCAATATTTTTCTTCAAGCGAGAGACTGTTTTTACTCGAGTATTTCGATTCATACAAAACAACGCCACCGTTCTTTCCATAGTTTCTAGATAGAGAACAGGATCAAAATTGTCCCCCGGTTTCAGAGAAAAATCTGGAACATTGTCACCGTTAGCATCAAGAACAAGATCGTAGGTTTTGGGCAAGGTAGAAGTAGCTTGGCCTGAATGAGGTAGTTGATCTGTGCTGGTAGCCACCGCTTCTTTAATGACCAGTTTTGTGCTCGGTGTTATCGGTATATGAGAAAAAGCTATTTCTTCGTTTTTCACTCCTCGGGAAACCTTTTTTATCTTGACCGAAGTCTCTCCAAACTTTGTTCCTTGAGCCTGAATAGTAGTGCTTGCCTGCTTATCAACGCCAGCATAGATCTTATCGCCTATCTTCTTATAAGTACTATTTGGGATGGTCAAATCAATCAATTGAACCTTATCTTCATTTACCGATTCCAAGGGAACTTTCTTAACTCCTGTATGATTATCATCGGCGTCGTACAAATCCAACGTCAAACCAGGTTCTGTCTCGATCTGAAGCTGTTCCCCAAGACTTTCCTCTGAAGGAGGAACCTGATATGCAAACTCTGGCAAATCACCTGAATGAGTTATCAGATTGTAAATAATTTTCTGCACGGGCATTGCTGATAAGATGTCCGCATGAGTTATATTTTTCCCATCATGACGATTGGAATCATTAAGATTCACAAAGTAAGTTAGCGCATCAAGAGCGCTTGCACTTAAGGAGACCACTGTGCCATCGCCATTTGGCATGAAGGACACTGCGTGCTGAAGATTAAATGAAGGCGAACAAAGATGTATTTTCTGAAAAAAAGCTGTGTCGCAGGTGGAAACTGCTGAATAATTAATAGCATTTATAGTATTAATTCCCCAACCGACTATCTGAGCAAGAGACAAGGAGGCAGGAAATGCCATCTTATCTAACACATCATGACCACTAGCAGCGTCAGAAAAAAGTTTCTTGTTAAGGATGTTAGGATAATTTGTATCGCTTTCATCCGGCATTATTCTCTGATCACTATCACCAAAAACAAATTGCTTAAAATCTTGAAATGTAGAAATAACGGGCTGAAGAGCGTCTTTACTAAACATAACTATATTTCTTAAAGATTCACTAAAAGTGACTATAGGGATAGAGACAGGGAGAGCGCTTAGAGCAGCAAAATAGGACGAGGAAGGTAGCAACTGATAAGCGTCAGGAGTATTCAGTGCAAACTTTCTTCCTATACTTTTCTTTAGTATCAAACCCTTCAAAAATTCAAGGTCATCACCATGAAGGATTGAGAGAATCGCTTCAGGAGTTCCGAGCTCTGGTACAGCTACCAAGATCAGTAAATCGATATGGTCAAGGAGGGTATCCCCTTGTGCTTTCATATCTATAAGTTTAGCAATTAGCCTTTTTGCAACCAATCCCCCATTACTATGAGCAATGAGTGTCACATTGCCCGTGTCAGAGTTTTTTTCTAAATCACGCAACACAGAAATAAAATAAGGTACCTGACCAGACAAAAGAGTATCATTGAAGGAAATATTTACACCTGAAGAAGTAGCGTTACCAGATAAAGGCATTCCCTTGTTTACCAAGTCAGTTAAATCTAGACGCCAATCATAGGGTAGAGCTCTCCATTCAGCAATGGTGTGATCCTCAACAAGACCGTTCATAAAATCAACAAATGGTGCATAAATATTTGAACCGACCAAAGGGACTACATTCACCCTGTCTACAATGTCGCGGGTGTAGACTGAAGGATTGATACTCTTACCATCGTCATCAAGATAAAGTTTTTGAACATCTGCATTTCTGTTCGGTTCCCAAAGCTGATTCTCAAAGAACTGCTGAGCATAAAGA
>JARIHA010000116.1 GCA_029288475.1 Candidatus Tayloriibacteriota bacterium
ATATTAGACCGTTCGGCTTTACCTATTTGGAAGCTACTTTTGCCCAGAAAGCGACGCAAGCTCTCAAGGACTTGAAGTTTGAGGCAAAAAAGGAGATAGTTAAGAACATTATCAATGTATAGGTTTATGGATATATTCCAATAACAAAAAAACAATGTCACTATCAATTGGAATTGTCGGGTTGCCGAATGTTGGAAAATCGACGCTATTTAATGCGTTGACGCTCAAGTCGGTACCTGCTGAAAATTATCCTTTCTGTACTATCGACCCTTCTGTCGGTGTCGTTGCCGTGCCTGACGATCGCCTCTGGAAGCTAAGTGAGTTTTCAAAATCTGCCAAGACTATTCCTGCCATTGTTGAATTCGTGGATATCGCCGGTCTCGTGAAGGGAGCTTCAGAGGGAGAAGGGTTGGGAAATAAATTTCTTACGAATATCAGAGAGACTGACGCCATTCTCCAGGTAGTGCGTATCTTTGAGGACGACAAGGTCATTCATGTTAATGGAAAAATCGATCCTCAGGGCGACATCGAAACAATCAATCTCGAGCTTATTTTGGCAGACCTTGAGACTGTAAAGAAGCGTTTGATCAATCTTGGACGAGATGTTAAGCGAGGAGACAAGCCAGCGTTGCTTGAAAATGATATTTTGACCCGTATCAGAGCTGCACTTGAAGCCGGAAAATTGGCTCACAGTCTTGATCTTAAGGATGAGGAATTGCCGGTAGTGAAGAGTGTTCACTTACTTACCATGAAGCCGGTGCTCTATTGTCTCAATAAAAAAGCTGGAGGAAAGAATCTCGATGAGATAAACGATGAGCGATTCCAGAAACTAATTTCATATTTTGAAAGCGTAGGTGCTAAATGGGTAGTAGTAGATGCTGGCATTGAACACGAGCTAAAAGATCTAAAAGGCGATGAGAAAGAGGTTTTCCGAAAGGAGCTTGGCGGAGTGGTGGGGAATGATGGCGTAGACAATCTCATCAAGAAGAGCTATGAACTGCTCAATCTCATGACCTATTTCACTACTGGAGAGGATGAGACTCGTGCGTGGACCATTCTTCGAGGCTCAACGGCGCCAATTGCCGGCACCGCCATTCATACTGATTTTAAGGATAAATTTATCCGTGCAGAAGTGATTGCTTGGGATAAGTTTCTTGAAGCCGGTTCGCTCGGCACTGCCCGTTCAAAAGGACTCGTTCGTACCGAAGGAAAAGAATACATCGTACAAGACGGGGATGTTATTGAGTTTAAGATTTAGATATAAAAAAAGCGGCAACCGTGAGGTCGCCGCGTGAAAGTGAATCGAAATGATGATCAAAGCTGTTCGCTGAGGCTCTTGCCTGCCTCAGTAAGAATGGTCCGAAGAATCACTCCTTCGTTATCATTCAAATGAAGCATGTGGCCGACTCCGGTGAATTTGATCATTCTCGCCCCAAGCATTCGGGCGTTTTTGACCTGCATCCCCAAAGCACACATGTTGTCCTCCGTGCCTCCGAAGAACGTTATTGGACAACGCAGCTCTTTTTTGCTGACTCCAATGAGCCACATTGCGGCCTGCCGAGCGATACCTCCGGATTCCGGACGTAAAGAAAAGTTGACTGCTTGTGGATGGAATAGGAGATCCTGCGTATCCTTGTTGTTTAGCATGAATGGCCAGTTGAAGACCATCGATGGAATGTATCGCCAAATTCTCCAAAGAATCTTTCCTTGAAGGAATATCCAGCGAGGTGGTCCGCTAGCGACCGGGCAGGCGACCAAGACATGCCTAGACTGGGTCGCCAGTTTTTGGGTCAATAGGCCGCCCATCGAATGCCCGATAAGAATGACCTGGCCACCGATTTCGTGCAGAACCGATTCGATGTCCGCAACATGCTGTTTGAGGGATGTTTTTTTCAGTAATTGCTTTTCCGTTTCAGCATGTCCCTTAAGGTTAATGGAATAAGCAACGAACCCCGCGTGAGCTGCAAGCTGCATCCAGTAAGTAAACTGTGATGCGTTTCCCCACATACCGTGAACAAACACGATGGGGTGGGAGTGGAGACGAACCACAGGGTTCGCCCAGAGAACATCAAGTTCCCCAATTTTGGCAGAATTTATCGCTATGTCGTTCAAGATTTACCTTTTTGTATGTTTTTTTATTTCAATTTGCTAAAAATGACATATATTATTATATACCAATATAAAAGATATGTCAATTTATCCTAAATGCCTTATATCAATACGCAGGGCAATTTCAATATAACAACACACATTATTACTTTGACAAGTGCTCCTAGATGAGCTAGTATAATCCGCGGTCGCATAAGGTCTTGCCTTACAGCGAAAGTGTAATTTTACTTCAAAAGTTTAAACAAAGGATGACATATGACTCTGGTCTTGGTAGTTTTTTTTTGGACGTTAAAAATCGCAATCGTGGCCGGTTTGCTTATTTCGGCTATTGTTTGTTTTTGGAAGTTCATAAGCACAAGAAAACGAGTCGAGGCACTTCTGAAGGGACTTTTACCCTTACTTGGCACATTTGCTGCCGCATGGTGGTGCAGGTGCCATTTCTAACCCTTCCATCGCAACATGTCTTCACATCCGCCCCGCTCGACCGGGGCGTTTTTTTATAATAAAAATGTAAAATATTAAAAACAAGCACTTTCGAAGTCCTCACTCTTAGCTTGGGGTTGGTAAAGCTAATTATTACTGGCCCAATCTATCTTATTGTTCTACTTACAATTTTATTGTATTATTTACTCACTATGGAACCAACAAACACACAAATCGATCAACAAAAGCCGCGTACGTCACCGAAGGATTTTTTCCTTCATTTGGCAGTGATCATTACCCTTTATATCAGCTCGGTCAGTTTAATCAGTTTGATTTTTGACATCATCAATGTCACTTTGCCAGATAAGCTCAGCTACTATGCAGATTCTTATTCATATGGAATAAAACTTGCCATCGCTTCATTGGTCATTATTTTTCCACTTTTCCTGCTCTTTTCTTGGATGTTGAAGAAGGATACTCAGGCAAATCCAATCAAAACCGAGCTTGGTATCAGAAAATGGCTGACGTACTTCACTCTTTTTATTGCAGGCCTTACGTTGGCTATCGATCTTGTTACTCTCGTGCTCACGTTTCTAAATGGGGAGCTTACATTGCACTTTGTTCTTAAAGTGTTTGTGGTAATTATTGTGGCGGGAGCTATTTTCGGCTATTACATCTATGATCTGAGGAAAAAGACCGCGCCTTCGAAAGTTCCGCTTGTTTCAGGAAGCATTTCTGCAGTAGTAGTTCTTATTTCTATCATCGCAAGCTTCATTATTATCGGTTCACCTTACAAGGCACGTCAGACCAGCTTCGACAACACTCGCGTGCAGGATTTGGCAAACATTCAATATCAGGTAATTAATTATTGGCAGACAAAATCATCATTACCCACTGATCTGAATACGCTCAACAATCAAATTTCTAATTACAGTGCGCCAGTTGATCCAGAAACTCAGGAACCTTATGTCTATAAAGTTGATTCTGATACGACATTTACTCTCTGTGCAAATTTTGATCTCCCAACTGACAAGAACTACAGCAACGATCCTTATGGCTATTCAGTACCGGTAAGATCTGGTGTTACTAATAATTGGCAGCATGGATCAGGACAAACATGCTTTGATCGAACTATTGATCCAGATTTGTATCCGCCGTTTAACAAAATAGGGAAATAAGAGTAATTCCAAACAATGAAACCGTACGATCATAAGAAAATTGAAAAGAAATGGCAGTCTGCCTGGGAAAAAAGCAAGATCTATCAAGCGAAAGATAAATCCGAGAAGACAAAATTCTATAGCTTGATCGAATTTCCGTATCCTTCAGGTGACGGCCTTCATGTCGGCCATATCCGCAGCAATACTGCTATGGATATCGTTTCTCGTAAGCGACGTATGGAAGGCTTCAATGTGCTGTATCCTATCGGCTGGGATGCTTTTGGCCTTCCTACGGAGAATTATGCCATCAAGACAGGTATTCAGCCAAAAGTAGTTACTAAGAAGAATACCGATACTTTCCGCAGACAGCTTAAGTCTGTAGGATTTTCTTTTGACTGGTCTCGCGAGATCAATACAACTGATCCTGAATATTATAAATGGACACAATGGATATTCTTGCAGTTTCTTAAGAAAGGACTGGCTTACAAGAAGAAAATGGTCATCAATTGGTGCCCAAAGGACAAAATTGGCTTGGCAAATGAAGAAGTCATAGATGGAAGGTGTGAACGTTGCGGCACGTTGGTAGAAAAACGAGAGAAAGAGCAATGGATGCTTGCCATCACTAAATATGCAGACCGACTTGATAAGGATCTTGATACGGTTAATTTTCTTGAGAAGATAAAGATACAACAAAGAAACTGGATTGGCCGAAGCGAAGGGGTTAATTTTAAGTGCAAGATCAAGGATTTAGGAATTGAAGTAAAAATGTATAATTCAGTGCCTCAGACTTATCGCGCTGAAACATTTACGGTTATTGCCCCTGAGCATCCGCTTATCAAGGAATTAGTGAAAGGCACTCCACAAGAAAAAGCTGTATTGGAATTTGTTGAAATGATCAAGCAGAAGAAAGCGGCCAACAAATTTGATATCGACAAGGACATGCAGGGCATCTTTACCGGCCGTTATATAGAAAACTATGCCGGTACAGGCCGAGATCTGCCGATCTGGATCGCTTCTTATGTGGTGATGGACTATGGAACGGGAATAGTG
>JARIHA010000134.1 GCA_029288475.1 Candidatus Tayloriibacteriota bacterium
ACTGACACGCGGATACGTCGCTTTAATTGACGACGAAGATTTTGAATTAGTGTCTCAGCATTCTTGGCGAGCAAAACCAAAGCCGCGCACCGTTTATGCAATTACTGGCGGTAATAAGGGCAAAAAATCCATTCCAATGCATCGTTTGATTATGAACGTCCCAGATGGTCTTTTCGTCGATCATATAAATGGAGACGGTTTAGATAATAGTAGATCAAATCTTCGTATTTGTACAGCAAGAGAAAATCAGGGCAATAGAAGAAAAAGATCCAAAAGTTCTAGTCAATATAAAGGTATATGTAAGTCTGGCAACTCATGGCAGGTGCAAATCGAACAAAGGATAGACGGAAAGAGAAAAGTCATATTTAGACAACTCTTCCATTCTGAAATAGAAGCGGCAAAAGCGTATGATAAGGCAGCAAAAGAAATATTTGGCCCGTTTGCACTTGTGAATTTCCCATAATGTAGTTCGCTGCGGGCGAAGGCGAAACCGGAGCGCAATTTGAAAGTCGATGCGCAAAGCTGGCTTTGGCTGAATATCACAGAGTCGGAAGTAAACATTAACTGTTGCGATAAGAGCAATTATCGCAAGTGGAGTAATATGAGACACGCAATTTTATTATCGTTATTTGCATTGGCCGGATGTCAATATCCTCAAAAGCGTATTGGCATCATTCATGATTACATGTTTCAAAATGCGCTTCAACTTTGTGAGGCGCACGGCGGACTTCACTACATTGTCACAGACACTACAATTACAGCAAAATCATCTGAGCGGCACGGAAGTGACGACTATCCCTGTGAAGACCCTTACTTAGTTAGGTGCCAGGACCAAACGCTTATCAAACAAGATACTGGAGCCGCTTGGTGTTTTATTTCTGAGCGCCAAGTTAGAGAAAGTTTAGAAGGTAAGTAAGACTTGCGATAACTGATGTTATTGCAATTAAATGGATTGGAGTGAGATGGTGACGATTTGGATTCGATTAATTATTTGGCTGACCGGCGAATATGATTGTGGCTCGAATGAGCGAGCACGCAAAATTCACAAATGTATTGTTTTGATAAACGGAAATATCATCGTAAATGATTCCAAACTGCAATTGTCTGATTGGCGATAACGGAAATTATTAAAACCAAGCGTACATCTTTATTAACAATGAGGCTGGGCGGCCAGAATTGCACATGCCGCGAAGTCAAACAGTGGGTGACTAAACAAGTATGCTCGGCGAAAAACTCTGCGGAGTAGTACCCGGCGAACGTCATAGAACCGGCGGCACCGACTTATCTTATAGAGCAGAAACGTCCATGTAGCGAACGGACACTCATTTTACCCAGGTTGATCGCCTGGGTTTTTCATTTTGAGACACACGTACATCTTCCTTAAAGGGAGATCATCATGGGAGATTTCAAAATAGGAGATAAGATTCGTTGTATTAAATCCATTTCTGAAGATGAAGGCGGACCTTCGATTGGCGAAACATTCATAGTCACTTCTGTTGATGAAGACAATTATGTTGGATTCCCATTACAAAGGCTTCATCGAAATTATTCCGACAAAATTAAAGATGGGTCCGAAACAAACTGGGGAGGTAGCTGTTTTAAGCTAGTTCGTAGGTCTTCGGATTCATTAAAAGCTGACAGTGAAATCCTTATTACCGAGGATCATCCAAATGGATCTGATTTAAAAACAAATGATAAATGTGTCGTTAAAAAGATCACGCCTGATTACGTAACTGTCGTGGATTCTAATGGTGAAACATGGAATCTGTCCCATGGGTATCGACCGGCCCAATTTGAGACAGGCGTACATCTTCTTTAGAAGATAGTGAAGACTCTTAAAAAGGAATTTATATGGAAAAGCAGGATCGCTATAGCCAAGTAAAACAGGACATTCTTAACTTCATCCAAACGCACAATCGAAGACCTGATCACCGTTCACAGAATCAGATAGAAAATCGATTGGGTCATTGGAATATGGAATTCCGCCAGAAAGGTCGTAGAGCATACGACCAGGCATTCCGCGAACAGCAGGATGTCATGTGCAAGCAGTTAGGTGCAGAAAAGAAGACAACAACCCCAATCGAAGATCGGCTGATCGGTTGCAAGCTCTTTATTGAAAGCACAAAACGGATCCCTCTTTCTGATTCGACTGATCCATATGAGAAATCTCTTTCGTCAACATTTCACAAGTACTGGCAGCACGATCACTGGGATCCAAATGTTCAGCAGCTTGTTGAAGACATGAGGAATGCTCGGCAGGCCTATTGCCCTGTTCAGGTACGTCGAAATAAAGACGAAGTTGAGGGGCTTGTTTTGAAGTTCATCTCTGATCATAAGCGGTCCCCAAGCGATAACTCAAAAGACCTCTACGAACAACGTTTAGGTAGAATCTATTATTACCGCAAGTCTGGCCGAACCAAGGGATCGGAAGAATTTATGATGAAGGTATCTGAACTGTGCCAGAAGTTGGGAATCGCTTTATGAAGCATAAAGACTTCACCGATTTAAAAGTTGTGACAGCCAATGAGTTAAACTTCTTCACGGGTTACGAGATGCTAGAGGTTATCAACTGTCAGCAAGTTTACAATTCGTCAGGAGCCATGCAACGAGACCAGCATGGCAATTACTTTACCCCTACCACTGCTCCAGTTGTTGCAAACGATCCTAAGTTTTTAATCGGACTCCCTAAGGATCAGGCTGTACACAATCTTTTTGAGGAACTTAAAAAGGTCGGCACAGAACTTAGAGAAGCTAAAGAACAAGTCAGTCTGTTTAAGGCCGATCGAGATCAAGCAATTAAAAGAGAGCAGCAGGCAATCCACAAATTTAACGAGGCCGAGGAGCGCATAGCTAAGAACGCTGAAGAGTACTGGAATCTCAAGAAGAAACACGATCAAGCTGAGTCATCACTTAAGGATCTTAAAAAAGCGATTGGAGAAATCCAGTTCAATAAGATCGTAGGAAGTAAAGATGGCAATTAAATCATTCTCCAAGATCGATTACTCCATTCCGCCTTTGAATGAATTTATGAATGATTTTGGTTACGGCCAAGAGGTCAAGTGTTCTGGAAAATTCAAAGTAAGTGATTATGCATGGGTTTCTGCAAACGGAGCAAATGGATCTGATCTTTGTGTTGGAGACAAAGTAGAGATCGTCGAAATCGGTTTCGAAGGGTATGAGGTCAAAGACGAGCAGGGCGAGACCTGGCACATCCATGAGTGCAATCTATTATCTAAGAGCGGCATAAAAAAGAGAGGTCCACTCAGACGCAGACCTCATTTGCATTGGTGATAAATGGCAAGAACTAAGGGAAAAGAGAATCCGGCTCCTATCGCCAAATCACTGGATGAAATAAAGCAAGAATTGTTTGAGGCACTTCAACATAGTATCACCACATCGCTTGCCCCAATCCAAGGCAGCTGGACCTCTGCTTACATAGATGGCGAAGCCCCTGTTAAGAAGCCAGATAAGATAGTCAAATATTCCGGGAAATTCAGCGTTGATCAAACTGTTAAAATAAAAAAGTCCGGTGCAAACGGAAGTAGTTTGAAACGGTATCAACTCGTAACGGTGGTAAAGAAAACCACTGAAGGTTACGTCGTCAAAGATGCTGATGGCGAAACTTGGATTGTGTTCGAAAATCATCTGGCAGCAAATACTGCACCTTCTCCTAAAACTCCTAAAAAGAAACGGCCTAAGAAGGTTGATGCCTCGTGGGATCACTGGGAATAAATAGAACCATTCATCCAAGCGTACATATTTGATATGGAGAATCGAATTAATGGCTTGGATCTATTTTCAGGAATTGGTGGAAACACTATCGCCCTCAGCCCATGGGTTAAAACAATCGCCT
>JARIHA010000138.1 GCA_029288475.1 Candidatus Tayloriibacteriota bacterium
GATCAACTATGTATAATTTGGTAGAACCGGCACCGAGGTCAATGATCATGACCGGATCACTTTCTCTATCGAGTATGGCTCTAATAGTACTGAAGATCTCGATCTCAAAAAAACTCGTATCGAGAGTCGCTAACTTGATGATTTCCTGAGCATGAGTAATGGCCTCATTGTGAATAACCACCAAAAGTACGTTCATTTTTTCTACTTTCTTGCCATGACCTGATTTTTCGCGCTCTTCTTCCTGTGCTTCTGACTCGGGTTCAGACACCCCAGCCTGCTCCTTAGGAATAACCCACCAATCGAGCGATACCTCGCTTATAGGAATAGGAATATACTTTCGCGCTTCAATGGGAATAATCTGAGCAAGTTGTTTGTCATCTACCGCAGGAAGCTCTATTGGCACAATGAGGCTGGAAGACATAGGGATGGAAAGACCGCTCTTTTTGGTAGTCGTGCTGGCCTCTCGGAGAAGATCAATGAGAGCTTCGGCAATCTTCTCTGGAGGCAAGTGTGTAGCGCGCCCCACCTCAACTTCAGCATAGGGACCAAGTGCCAGGGCACCGTATGTTTCAAGCACTGCTCTGCCCTTTCGTTTCTTCAATTGCACAACTTTAATAGACGATGGGCCAATATCCACACCAATAACACTGTCGCCGCTCTTTTTAAAAAGGTTTTTGAATGGATTTTCCATATTTAGATAGACTACGGTAAAATTATAGCACATCAATGAAGCAAAATAATTTTATTACGTGGATAGAAAATGTCATAAATACATTTTTTGACTTAATTTTCCCAAAAGAGAAGACTGTCCTTGAACTTGAAAGCATGAACAAGCAGGATTTCGAACTCGCAACAAAAAAGCAAGACAAAAAAGGGCTTAATGCAAAGTTTACAGCCCGCGTCATAAATAGCGCCGGTGAAACCTACTCCCTCTTTGAATACCGCAATAGATATGTCCGGACCGCCATCTGGCTCCTCAAATACAAAGGAAACAAAAAGATCGCCGCGCTTTTCGCCCTTTTTCTACAAGATTTTCTTCTTAATCTTCCTGTTTCAGAAAAAAATACCAGCTTCTTCATCGTTCCAATTCCCATTTCAAAAGAGCGCAGGAAGGAACGAGGATTCAATCAGATAGAGTTGGTATTAAAAGAACTCACGCCTTTACCAGGATTTAGCATAAAAATAGACCTACTTGTAAAGAACAAAAACACCCCGCCACAAACATCTTTCAAAGGAAGAAAGGACCGATTAAAAAATTTGGAAGGCTGTTTCAGTGTTACATCAGAAGTTGGGCTCGCAGGAGCAACAATCATTCTCCTCGATGACGTCCTCACCACCGGAAGCACCCTTGCAGAAGCACGAAGAACCCTTTTTGTCTCTGGTGCGCACGAAGTCATTGCTGTCACCCTCGCACATTAATCAAATAAGGTATAGATAAATTAAAAAAGGTATGCTATCGTAACTACGTCGTCGTAATACAACCTTGGAGGGGTGTCAGAGCGGTCTATCGTGCATCTTTGCTAAAGATGTAGGGCGCAAGCCCTCGGGGGTTCGAATCCCCCCCCTTCCGCCATTGAGTGAGCGCAGCGAACGAAATAAGCAAGGGAGCAATGCGCCTAAGCGCATTGCATGGATTCGAAAAGGTTGAGCATATCGCGCGGAGCGAAGCGAGCACGATGCGAAACCTGTACCGGTCCTGTAATATAAAATAACCATGAAGAAAGAACGCCATAAAATAATTCCAGAAGTATTTTTACTCCTTGTTCAAGACGATAAAGTCTTACTTTCACGTCGTTTCCAGACCGGCTACGAAGATGGTAATTATGGTCTACCCGCAGGTCATGGAGAATACGGCGAAACAATGCGAGAAGGCACCGCACGTGAAGCACTTGAAGAAACAGGCATCACTATTGATCCTGAAGATCTAGAATTTGTGTTAACCCAGCACCGTTGGGCTCCTGATCCAGGAAATCCTCATGCACGCATAGGTTTCTACTTCACCCCAAAGAAGTTCACTGGCACTCTGCACAATGCAGAACCCGGCAAATGCGATGACCTTCAATTCTTTTCTTTTAGTAATCTACCCACGAATATAGTACCTCATGTTCGAGCAGTCATTGAAGCTTACCAGAGAGGAGATACCTATACCGAGTTTAATTGGGAGACGAGAATATAATAACAAGTGCTTTACTTTTAAAACAGACTATCAATTATAAGCCTATAAGCCCTCCCTCACCCTCTCCGAAACCTTCCTCAGCGTCGCCTCATCAACCACCTCTCTTTCCTCAGTCCTATATAAAAAATTCCTTGGATCAAGACCGATAAGCCCCGTATCACCTTCCTTTCGCGGCACAATATGTAAATGAAAATGCGGCACGCTCTGTCCAGCAAGTTTTTCCTGATTCCAAGCACAGTTGAATCCCTCCGCTCCGTATACTTTCTTAAGCGATCCCATCACCTTCTCCGCAAAGTCAAAGACGGCAACCTTTTCTTCAACAGTAAGCTCAGATAATTTTGCTACACAACGTCGAGGAGAAATAAGGGCATGACCCTCAGTAATTGGAATGTTAGTAAGAAAGGCCCAAGCAAGATCATTACCTGCGATTTCTCTCTTTTTAATGTCTTCAATGGTGCAAAAAGCACATGATTTTTGACTCATACACGAAATTCTATCACAAGAATGGAGCATGTTATACTTCACTATATTAAAGAAAAC
>JARIHA010000148.1 GCA_029288475.1 Candidatus Tayloriibacteriota bacterium
TGATAGAATACGGCGAAGACATTCTTATCATTGATGCCGGATTTCAATTCAAAGAGGATTATACTCCCGGAATCGATTATATTCTCCCAAACACAAAGTATCTTGAGGAACGAAAGCACAAGATTCGTGCATTGCTCGTGACTCACGGTCACCTCGATCACATCGGTGCTATTCCCTATCTCATGGAAAGAATCGGCAATCCGCCAATTTACACCAGAAATCTCACTTCAGTAATGATCAGAAAGCGACAGGAAGAATTTCCACATGTTGCCCCTCTCGACATTCGAGTAGTTGAAAAAGAAGAAACCATAAAGCTTGGAGGCCTTAAGGTGCGATTCTTTTCAGTGACCCACACTATTCCTGATGCAATGGGTATCATTGTTGACACTCCTTATGGAAGCATCGTTCACACTGGAGACTTAAAGCTTGATCACGTAGCTGGAGTACCTACAGAAGCTGAAGTGCAGGAATATAAACGGTTTGAAAAAGAGAAAATCCTGCTTCTTATGGCAGACTCTACCAACGTTGAATTGCCTGGATTTTCTATTCCAGAAAAAGTAGTGCACAAGAACATTGAAGAAATCATCAAAAATACAAAAGGAAGACTCATCATTGGAACTTTCTCTTCCCTTCTTGAACGAATCCTCAAGATCATCGAGATCTCTGAGCGTTACGGAAAGAAAGTAGTGGTAGAAGGCCGAAGTATGAAGAGCAACATTGAGATCGTAAAACAACTTGGCATTCTTAAAGCGAAGAAGGATACCATCATCACCGCTGAGGAAATGGATAGTTATCCGCCTGATCGCATCGTAGCGATCGCTACAGGAGCGCAAGGAGATGAATTTGCAGCCCTTATGAGAATGTCTCTCAAGGAACACAAATACTTCAAAGTAACAAAACGAGATACCGTTCTTCTTTCTTCATCAGTCATTCCTGGAAACGAACGATCCGTGCAGAAACTCAAAGACAATCTCTCGAGACAAGGAGCGAAGATTATCCACTATCGCGTATCAGACGTTCACTCATCAGGACACGCCAACAGAGATGAAACGGCATGGATCCATACACAGATCAAGCCTCGATTCTTCATGCCTGTTCACGGATATCATTACATGCTCCGTGTGCACACAGAAATTGCCATGAGCCTCGGCACGCCTGAAGACCATACAATGGTGCCGGACAACGGAACCATTCTTGAAATACAAGACAAGGGTCAGAAACTCGTTCGATTGAAAGAGAAAGCCCCTTCAAGTATCGTCATGGTGGACGGATTCTCAGTTGGAGATATCCAAGAAGTAGTTATCCGAGATCGACAGATGCTTGCTCAGGACGGAATGTTCGTCATTGTAGCGATCGTCGACATGAAAACTGGTAAACTCAAGAAGTCCCCAGACCTCATTTCCCGAGGATTCGTTTATCTTCGAGAGTCTCAGGAACTTCTCCGACAGACACGATTCATCATCAAGAAGACTATTGAAGATTCTACCCACGGAATGAACCCGATCAACTTTGATTTTGTAAAAGGAAATGTTACTGACTCTGTCAGCAAATATCTTTTCCAGAAAACAGCGAAGCGACCCGTGGTCATCCCAGTACTTTTGGGAGTCTAGAGAAAATCAACCTACGTATGCAAAAAGCCCCGTTTTGGGGTTTTTTTGTTATAATAGAGCGCGTAGAAGAATAATTTATTTGCCTAGTATTTTATTTATGGATGAAACAATCTCACTGGAAAAACAACTGCTTCACAAACAACGTGTCCACACCCGTTTCGTAATGTATATTCTTAGTTTTCTATTTACCCTCCATTATGCCCTGCCCGTTTATATCAACTCAAGCTTTCTCAACCTTTTCACCAGCGAGAAATATGTGGGTATTATTTATATAGTTGCTTCTATCTTAGCCATCCTAGTTTTCTTCTCTATTCCCCGCATTCTTCAAAAACATGGCAACTACAGGACGATCTGCGTACTTCTTACTGTTGAAATAATCTCGCTTCTTGGTCTGGCATTTTCTAAGAACGTTCTTCTCATTGTGCCTGCTTTTATTGCTAGTTTTATTGCTGTAGCTCTTATCAACTTCAATATGGATATCTTCCTTGAAAACTTTTCAAGCTCAAAGAACATGGGAAAAGCACGAGGATTCTTTCTTACCAGTTCAAACAGCGCTTGGATCGTGGCAGCACTTCTTACCAGCTTCATTCTTACCGATGGAGACTACTGGAAAATTTACTTAAGTGCTGCGGTCCTTATTGTGCCTGTGTTCTTCCTTTTAAGCAGCAATCTGAAGGATTTTAAGGATCCTGTATACGCGGAAGTTCCCGTGATTAAGACCCTGAAAGAGATCTGGGCAAACAAGAACATCTTTGACAGTTTCATGGTCAGTTTTCTTCTTCAGTTTTTTTATGCATGGATGACGATTTATACTCCAATATATCTCCACGAACATCTACTGTTTAGCTGGCAGCAAATAGGAATCATGTTCAGTATCATGCTTCTGCCTTTTGTGATCACCGAACTACCTCTTGGCAAGCTCGCGGACAATCGTTTTGGGGAAAAAGAGATCATGAGCATAGGATTCATAATCATTGCCATCTCGACAGGAATTGTTTCATTCATTCAAGGAAATAACTTTTTTCTCTGGACTGCCATCTTGGTAATCACTCGAATCGGGGCAAGCATGATAGAGATAATGAGTGAAACCTATTTCTTTAAAAAGGTAGACGGAAGCCGCGCCAACCTCATTAGCTTCTTTAGAACCCTTCGTCCACTCGCTTATATCATCAGTCCAGCCCTTGCAATCATTCTATTTAGTATTCCAGGTTTTCAGTTCCAATACATCTTCGTAATCCTTGCCATCATCATGTTCTTTGGTCTGCGTTATAGTTTATCGCTTGAAGACACACGATAACTACCCTTGAGCACACGTATTGTATGAGGTTACTTCATCATTATATTTAGTGACCATCTCCTTAGTCTGTTCAACAAGATTATTATAAGACTTAACCAAAGCATTATAATCACTTGCCTGTTGTATGTATTGGTCAGTACTCTGATTCATCGAATCAAGTGCCGTCTTTCTTGCCTGTAAATCTGAATCTTCAGTAGTAAGAAGAATCTTATTGGCGGCTATTTGATCTTTTAACTTTGGATCCGTTGCTGTACAAACAGAACTAGGCAAACCAAATTCCTGCACCGCCATCCACGTCGATTGTCCTTTATACGTTCCCTTAAGAACAGCAACACCGATTTCCTGATAACGGGGATTGAGAATATTGGCTCTATGGCCGGGGCTATTCATCCATGCCTGGACTAACCCTGTATCATCTTTAAAATTACCTGAGGCAAGATTCTCTCCTATAAGGATAAAATCATATCCAGCCGCAGTAGCTACGTCTGAAGGACCTTTTCCTGAAGGTGACACATGCTCGAAATATTGATTGGTAAACATATCCTGTGCTTTTGCCATTGCCCCAGCATTCAATTTAACGTTCACAGCTAGTGGCTTCAGGCCCTGCTTCTGCCGTTCAGAATTAGTGAGAACAACAACTCCAGATCGTGTAAGAAGAGAGTCCACAGGGTCAGTGTTACTGAGAAAAGCGAGCGGCTTTGAAAGAGAGACCTGTTCAGCATTGTTTAATTCGGAAAGAGAAAAACTCAATGCGCTTTTTCCTTGGCTGGGGAAAAAGGCAAACGTGACTACTATCGCCGCTCCGATACCGGCAATGATTCCCAATCCAAATATGATAGCAATCTTTCTTTTCATTGTGCAATTATAGCAGAATATAAAAAATTAAACCCTTAAGAAAAAGATCTTTATCCGTCCCAAGCTAAGAGTGAGGACTTCAAAAGATTCTTTTTCTTAAGGGTTAATTTTACAGGGCTTTCGGCAATGTTACCTACTCATCACTGTCGAGCTCGACATCCTGAAAGTCATCGCCTCGGACTGTAGTAACCTCTTTGTGAATACCGTCATCGCAATTACATTCTACCAAAGGCTGATCTTCCTTGGTACAACCTTCTGCGAGACAAACTCCGGGCTTGCTGGATTCATTTCCGCAATCACCGGTGCATACATAATGAGTCATGGTAAACGCTTTTTACTTTATCTTGTAATAATTTTGTATTATATACGCTCTTCTGAGAAATACAATGTGTTTATCCACACTTTTTTATACCTTCTTTATAGAAAACTTATGCAGTGATAATTCCTTTCTCTCGAAGATACTTTTCCACCTGATCTTTATCAGAATCAGCGAGAATAACTCCATCAATATCTAGTGTAGGGGCCTTTGTTTGGCCAGACTTTTTTACCATCTCATCAAAAAATGCCTTATTCTCAGTAACATTACGCTCCTCGAAGGAAACCTTCTTCTCGTGAAGAAGCTCGAGTACCCCCGCACACCACGGACATCCTGTTTTTACATATACGATCATATATTTTTATTTAATCTTTATTGCTTCTAACATGAGGAAAAGAGGTATCTCATTTCTTGCCCGATCCTCTGCAATCTGGCGACCTCCTTTTTCACTCTTTTTATGAGACGTCCATTCTTCCAATCGACTTACTGCAAATCCACTCTTTTGAAGAGATTTCACATATGCCTGCAAAGGCCGATGGAAAGAGACCGTCTTCTGTCCCTCTTTAGAATCTTTCCCTGGTTCCATCTTTATTTCTACAGATGATTCGCTCAGATACCCATCGACTCTCCTAAACTGAACATCCTTTTCTTCATCAAATGCCCAGCTTGATTTTCCTGGAATACGGAATGCGGGATGATTCATTACAATAAAGAGCCTTCCCCCTTGGACGAGCACCCGGCTTGATTCCGCGATAACAGACATGTATTTTTCTATATTCTGAATAGCAAGTACAATCATTACCACATCGAAAGAAGCGTCCTTAAGAAAAGGCACGGAATCCGCTGAGGAAACGTGAAAGGTAATCTCAGGCGAAGAGTTTTTCCGGGCAAGGTCTATAAGCTCACTCCCAATATCTACCCCTTCCACAATTGCGCCTTTCTCATGCATTGCCCTACTGAATACTCCCTGGCCGCAAGCAAGATCGAGAACTTTAAGCCCCTTAGCAGGTGCCACAAGACGAAGCAGATTGGGAAGAATTAATTCTTTCTGATAACTCCCTTCTCCTTCCACTACAGAGTCATACCAGTCTGCTACTTTTCCCCAAGAAGTCTTCTTTTGCTCCATAAAGTTGGCGTCTAGAGTGACTATTTCTTTGACTTAGACTTTGGTTTAGCTCCGCCCATGAGGTCCTTCTTGATATTCTTCCAGTGAGACCGAAGATCGTCTGCCAAGGCACTTAGTTCTTCTGGATCTACCTGAGGAAGTTTTTTATACTGTTCAGCAACTTCATCTACCACTTTTTGATACACTTCTTCATTGAGTTCTTTCAAATTTTCCATTCGCTCTACCACTTCTCCCTTTGCCTTAAGCATCCATCCCTTCATTTGCTTTCGCTTCTTAGCGCCATCCTTTGTTCCGTAAAGAAAATATGCTCCCGCTGCTGCTGCAAGCGTAGCTAATCCAACACCTACTGCCAAGCCTTTTCCTGATCCAGATTCTTTCTTGTCTTTCATATGATTAATTATTTATCTTTCTTATAATTTCGATGCCTTTTGAATAAACCGCTGAAAAAACGAGCGAGCGTAAAAGCCCTTACCCCGTCTTTTTTTACTCTCTCCCGAAGGTCGCTCAAATCCTCTGCAAGAAGGTTGCCTTCTCGACGCAGAGTTTCGGAAAATACTTGAATATTCCGCAAAATCTTCACTATGAATACACCTGCCACAACAAGCAAAAGCGTAAGAATAATGACCGCAATACTGGTGATAAAAAAGAAAATATCTGCATGAATTACATTTTCCATACCCTTATACTACCATAACCGCCTTTTTTACTGAACAAGAAAGGTAAGCTGGTAATCGCTGATTTTTATTGTTTTCCCAGACAGTTTTCCTGGCAACACGCTCGTAATAC
>JARIHA010000158.1 GCA_029288475.1 Candidatus Tayloriibacteriota bacterium
TGTCTGAGCTGGCATTATCAATAACGATGATCTCGGAAAAAGCGCCACGAGAGTTTTTGAGAACACTTTCGAGGCAGGCACCAATGAATTTTTCCTCATTGTAGGCCGGTATTATGAGGCTTAATGTTTGCTCTTTCATAGAGGTCTTTAGTGTATCAAAAGGTTATCTTGATGCAATGTATTTCTTATTTTTTTGCTTATGGTAATTGGCAATTACTTCTGCATACAATACCTCCCATTTTTCAGTAATAGTAGTTCTTTCGCAGAGTGCGGCAGAAAGCGGCCCGCCCTTTGACAACTTTTCAGCATAATTACTATTCTGAAGAATAGAGACCAGTGCTTTTGCAAGTGCATCTGCATCTCCGACTTTTACCACTAAACCATTTTCTGGAGTGATATATTCTGGAAGTGCTCGCGAGTTGGCGCCAATAACCGGCAGTCCGCTTGCCATTGCTTGCATTAGACTGAGGCTCTGCGATTCTGCTGTGCTCATGATAACAAACACATCACTAGCCTGATACAGAAGGGGAAGGGTAGCTTCGTCTACGAATCCAAGAAAGTTCACATGCTCTGTTAGAGATAATCCCTCTGCAAGAGTACGTAGTTTTTTTTCAGCACCACCATGACCGGTCAATGCAAAAGATGCATTTGGAATGATCTCTCTTACTTTTGCCACTGCTCGGATTATTACATCAACATGCTTTTCTTCAGCTAGTCTGCCAGTGTAAAGAATGGTTGGAAAGGTAAAACCAAGTCTCTTCCTCAAGAGATCTTTTTCCTCTTTACTAGCGGCAGGTTTAAAACGCGATACATCTAAGGGATTTGGAAGTGCTGAGTGTGGACGATGAAAACCGAAGGGTTTCATTTCATTGAGGAGCGAATTGCATGGACCAGTCACATACTGACAACGATTGTAATACCAGGAGAAGTAATAAGAAGTAAAAGTATTGAACCAGTTGGTTTTTATTGGACTGTATGCAGAAAATTCGGAAGATGGGGTATGGTTTGTGCCGATAAGCGGAATGCCCAATAGTTTTGCGGCAACGAGTGCCTCTAATCCTGTTCCAAAAGGAGTATTCGTATGAATAATATCAGGCGCAAATTTTCTTATTGCTCTCACTGCGCCTCCATAGGGTAAGACGATTCTTCCTTGGCCATTGGGAGAATTTGCGTAATTAATGGAAAGAAGTCTTTTTGTTCCAGTAAGCTCAGCTTTTTTGGGTACATTCGCGATCAGATAATCTTGATCTCTATAATAGGGTGCAACATAAAGAATCGAATGTCCTCTTTCAGTTAGTGTTTTTCCTAGTAGATCAAGAGAATCTGCAATACCGGACAGTTCAGGATAAAAATTATCAGAAAAAATGGCTATTTTCATAAAGAATTAGTTAGTCGGCCCATTCTCGGTATTTTCTTTCTCATCAAGTTCCTTGAGTTGGTTGCGGGCGTATTTGCTGAGGTAAATATAGCCTGCAATAAAAAGTACGAGGGCAAGTGCAATGAGTAATCCGCCGTATTTTATGTATTTCTCGGCTACTGTGTAGGATTGACCAAGATAGTATCCTAAGGTTAGAAAGAAAGCGTATTGGATAAGAGTAATCGGAATGGTAAGCGAAATAAACTTTCTGAAGGGCATCTTCACCAGACCGGCGCTGATGAGAAAAGGAGTACTTAATCCATAGGCAAGCTTGCTCAAGAACATCGTCTTTCTTGGGTGGTCCTTCCAGAGTTTTTCTACAAGATGAAAGTTGCCTGAAATAACCTTTAGTTTTGACCCATATCTCTCGATGAGCTTTTTGTGCTTACCTAGGCGTCCGAGATAGTAGTAGATCGTATCGGGAATGACGTCGCCGAGGATGAGAATGAGATAAGAGGGAAGAAAGAGAAGGTAGCCTTCGTGGATGAGTACTCCAATAACTACTGCCAATACAGGCCCTTCAAAGGCTGCAAAAGGGAATAGCACTGCGTATTTGTACTTTATAATAATGAGAATCAAACTATTCATTTGCATAAGTTTATCATTTTTATTCTTTCTGCACCAAACACTTTCTTTTGAACGTACTTATTACAGGTCGCCATTAGTAGAATTAATTCAACTAAAATAATCAATACAAAAAACACTTCCATACATAACATTAATAAACCAAACGACCTATCTATTTAAGAGCAACGGAACAGACCTATGTCTGTTCCGTTTGCGTAAGTTATCCCTAGTATTTAGAATATTTCTACTAGATAATATATGGATACTATTTTAAATTCTTTTAATTAAATGGAACAAAATTTTGGTTCAAACTTTGGCGAAATAGGCATGCAGACGGGAGGAGGAAATCCTCCATCGGAAGCAGTTCCACCGATTGTTCCATCTACTTCTCAGATACAGCCGGTACATTCACCTCTCTATACTGATATGCCTGTGCCAGGTACACTTGTGGCCATTCCACCTATTGAAGTAATGCCGATAGCTCAGCCTTTCCAGACCGTTTCTTCTCTTCTTGCTTCAACTCCAGTGAAGCCAAAAAAACATCATACAGGCCTGATCCTTCTTTTTCTCTTTATATTACTTGGTGGCGGAGGCATAGCTTATGGTTATTATTCAGGCATTATTCCCAACCTTTTTTCAAAGCCTCCTTATGATCAGTCTCAGTTTTTAACCGAAATCGCAGGGGGTGCGGCAAAAATAGAGACCTCATCCTACCTTCTTTCTTTAAATGTCCATGTAGAAAATCGCGAGGGAGATGCGGCGCCTTTTGTGGCTAATTCTTCCCCATCAATATCTTCTTCATCTGTTTTGACTTTTCTCAGTCTACAAAGTCAGCTTTCTCAAATTCCACCTAATTTTGTTTTTGATCTTTCTCTTGGTGGATCTTCGCAGAAGACATCAGCAGGTATAAATGGAAAAGTTGTCATTGATTCATCTGCAAGTTTAGGAGACCTTTCAGTGGCTGCGGGTGCAGAAATGAGAAAGATTGGGGATAAATTTTACGTGATGGTTAATAAGTTCCCAGGATTATTCGGTGATATTTCCGCTATAAAACAAAAATGGATAAAAATTACTCCGGCTGATGTGTCGCAATATGGTTCTGCAGCCGCTATATTTTTTAATCAGACCTCACATCTGCAAACCGAATTGAATGATCAAAATATACAGCTTGCTTCACGTTTTAAGCTTTTCCTTAAAATAGCCGATCAGGATCATGCGCTCCAGATAATTGGAAGTCCCGTCAAGGAAAAAATTGGGAATGACGTTGCTTACCGCTACAGTCTTCAGTTTAATCGGGGAGCCCTGGTTCAGTTGTACAAAGACTTTATGGCTGCATCAAGACAGCAGTTTGGAGATCAGCCAAATGACGCTCTTGATCAAGAAAATATAGCGATGCTTCAAGATTCGGGCTTCAATAGTGAGGCTGATTACTTAAGTAAGAATGTAACAATGGATTTATGGGCCACTACTGCTGGTATTCCTGAGAAATTTTCCTACACATTGAGATTGGTACCAGACGCAACAAGTGGTGTGATGCAAAATAAGCAGGTAAAATTTACTACCACTCTCGCTCTGAGTGATATTAATGTGCCGGTAGTTATTGAAGAACCACAGCAGGCTCTTTCAGTAGAAGATGCGTTTATGGCAGTTTCGGGCATGAGTAAGGAAGAGTATCTCTATACACAGCAGTTAACAGATGTTGGGCTTACCCGTGCGATGTTGGATCGGGAGAATTATACCAGCACAGATGGTAAAAAGTATCCAGCTGTTTTGGATAGTAACGTTCCATTAGATGTATATACTCAAAAACCGTTCGTTTACACAGTGTCACCTGATGGAAAGGATTATACTCTTATGTATACTCTTGTATTGCCGGCTTATAAGAAAGGATTAGTAGAAAAAGCTCCTTATTACTCAAAAGTGGGTAAACGATATATTTTGAATGTGGTAAACGGAATAAATACAGCCGATAGTGCTGTACCTTCAAGAGAGGCGGTTGTTCAATCTAAAATTGATAGTGACGGTGACGGAATCCCTGATGCTCTTGAAGTAATTGTTGGAACTGATAAAAATAAGAAAGATTTAAGTTTTTAATGTATGAAAAAAATAAAGGATTATTCAATTTTTAGTCTCTGGCTTTCAATGATCGTAGTAATTACTATGCTTTGTCTGCTTGTTGCTGTTGTGGTACAGCAAAACTTTCGTACTTCGGCAAATGATCCTCAGATCGCCCTTTCGGAAGAGATCGCTCATGATCTTTCTTCTGCGCCAAATCAGAATTCTGAGCTTACTATCCTAAATCAACTTCAAGAAAGTCTTAGTTTGAGATTGGTGCCAGGAAAAACAGATATTGCAACAAGTCTCCTTCCTTTTGTTGTGGTGTATGACCAGTCAGGAAATCCTCTCGCTTCAACAGCAGTGCTTAATTCTGCAGCACCCATCCTTCCTAAAGGAGTTTTTGATTATACCTTATCACACGGTCAAGATCGTCTTACTTGGCAGCCTCAAAATACTCTTAGAGAAGCCGCTGTGGTTACGTATTTTTATTCTCCAGTAACTCATAATGCTGGGTACGTGTTAGCTTCCCGTTCTCTTAGGGATGTAGAGGACCGCGAGGGTACTCTTAGCTCAATAGTATTTTTGCTCTGGTTTTCATCGATTATTGTACTTTCTTTTATCATACTCTTGCTTTGATTAAACCTGTGTTTCTTGTATACTTGGGATATGGATTATACCGACAAGGAGCTCATACAGCGCCACTTTGAAGGGGACAAGGAAGCTTTTGAGCTTCTCACAAAGCGCTTTTTAAATCCCGTATATCATTTTGTTATGCGCCTGACAGGAAATGCTGCTGAGGCAGACGACTTAGTCCAGGAGACTTTTCTAAAGGCTTGGAAACAGCTTAAACGTTTTGATTTAGAACGAAATTTCAAGGTATGGCTGTTTACGATCG
>JARIHA010000161.1 GCA_029288475.1 Candidatus Tayloriibacteriota bacterium
ATCTCTTCAGAAACACCACTAGGTTTATCTCTCCCCCTCCCTCAAAATACGAATCCTGTCCTCAATCGGAGGATGTGTATCAAACAACCTTGCCAGCCAGTTTTTGCGCTGACTTGGGCCAAAAGGATTTGAAATATATAAATGCGCCATGGCATTATTTGCATGCTTCATTTCCCCGCCATAAGAATCATCATAAGCAGAAATTTTTTCCAATGCAGAAGCCAGTCCCTCAGGATAACGCGTAAGAAGTACCCCTGAAGCATCGGCCAAATATTCACGATTCCTTGAAATAGCGAGCTTAATCAGCGTAGCAAAGATAGGAGCTACTATTGCCCCCACGATAGCAATCACTAGAAATACTGGATTACCTCCCTGCCCATCGTCTCTCTTTCTTCCACCTCCAAACGCCAGTGATCTTAAGAAAAAGTCAGAAGCAATAACTACAAGTCCAGCAAGGACCACTACAACAGTAGAAACTAACATGTCCCTATTCCCTACATGAGAAAGCTCGTGAGAAATCACACCTTCAAGCTCATTCTTGTTCAAAATAGCAAGCAAGCCGGAAGTTACCGCTACTACTGCATGTTCTTTATTTCTTCCTGTAGCAAATGCGTTTGGAACTGCATCATCAATCACATAAATCTTTGGCACTGGCAATCCAGCTGTAGTGGAAAGATTTTCTACTGTATTCCAAAGCTGTGGATATTCTTCGCGAGTAACAGGATGAGCCCGAGAAAGAGCAATCACCAATTTATCTGAATACCAATAACTGCCGATATTCATAAGCACACTAAAGATCACTGCAAAATACAGAATAAAGATATTATTGTATATATAGCTAAATGCCCAGCCCAATCCAACGATGAGGGCAAGAAAAACAGCCATGAGCAACCATGTTTTTCTAATGTTTTCAGCTTGATGAGTGTAAATGGTCATCCTGCTTTTAAAATTAAGTTAAAACTTCACTTCTACAGCATTCTTGGCAGCTTCATCAGCAGCACCCAACTCGAAGAATTCCATTTTTTCAAAATGAAATGAATTAGCAATGATGTTTCCAGGAAATGACTGCATTCTGATATTCAAGTCGCGAACATTCCCATTATAAAATCTGCGTGCAGCCTGAATCTTATCTTCTGTATCAGAAAGCTCGCTCTGCAATCCGAGGAAGTTCTGATTTGCCTTCAAATCCGGATATGCTTCTGCAATAGCAAAGACGGACTTAAGTGCACCAGTCAATACATTTTCTGCCTGTGCCTTGTCTCCTACGCTTTGTGCCCCAAGAGCTGCGGAGCGCGCTTTGGTTACGTTCTCAAATGCACTGCTCTCATGAGCGGCATATCCTTTGACAGTATTTACCAAATTAGGAATAAGGTCATAACGTCTTTTAAGTTGAACATCAATGTCTGCCCATGCTTCTTTCGCACGATTCATCAAGCTAACAAGGCTGTTATATGAAGCAGCAACCCAGATAAGCAAGATAACGATAATACCAAGAATAATCCATGCCATAAAAATAAAATAATTAAAATTATTGATAAATAAACTTTGCTCGTTTCTATTTCTCACTAAAAACCAAATCAGTCTTTACGCCATTCAAATAAGACTGGACCGAAAGCACAGTAGGAAACTGCAGGGCGGCTTGTTCAATCTGAGCTTTCAATCGAGGGTCATCGCAGACTCCCCCAAGCGGACCAACACTGCCGGTAAGATATACGTTTGCGACCCCTTGCACAATATCGACGTGATCAAACTTCAAATCATCCCTTGTACTAATGAAATTTCCCGGACTATCGATCGGCGGCCACGGCGTCTTATCAGAAAAAAGCGCCGTGTAAACTGCCGTGAGCGGCCCTGTAGTTACTGAAACATCACGATCAGTCATTACTACTTTATCACACCCAATAACCGTCCCGCCATAGTTGGCGTTGCCAGAGTCTATAAGAAGCGGAATTTGCACGCGAGCGATCGAAGAATTCTGCGGTACAAGAGATGAAAGAGGCTGATCGTTACCACTATTCTTTTGCAATGTATATACATAGTAACTACCCGTAATAATGAGAAGGATGATTAGAATGAAGCTGAAAGTATGATGATGGTTTCTTTCCATGATTACAGTATTGTACCACAAAAACAAAGGCAAGGATATGCCACGAATGGGCGACTGAGCAGAGCAAAAAGCCAGCAGGCTTTTATGCGTTCTCTGGCACGTATATTATTTCCCCTGCGGATTACTTAACCTACTTAGTATCCCATTCCTGGCATTCCCCCGCCCATATCATTGGCACCATTCATTTTTTCTTCTCTTGGTTCATCAGCGATCGCCGCTTCTGTCGTAAGAAGGATTGCGGCTGCTGAAGCAGCATTTTGAATTCCGCATCGCGCCACTTTTACCGGGTCAATGATTCCTGCCGCGAGCATATCTGAAATGATTTCATCAGTGAGCGCATTGTAGCCGGCATTGCCTTTTGCATTCTTTATTTTTTCTACAATAACTGATCCGTCATCCTTTCCAGCATTGATAGCGATCTGCTTAAGAGGAGCTTCGAGTGCCTTGAGCACGATCTCAAATCCGACACGGAATTCACTTGCCATTCCCCCAGCCTTTTCAGAATCCTTCTGCATTGATGAACGAGCTTTATCTGCTGCCTTTATGAGAGCACTACCTCCACCAGCAATGATACCTTCTTCAATTGCCGCCTTTGTTGCGTTGACTGCATCCTCGATCTTAAGTTTCAAATATTTCATTTCTGTTTCCGTTGCCGCACCTACCCGAATAACTGCAACTCCTCCGGAAAGCTTCGCGATTCTCTTTTCTAATGTTTCCTTATCATATTTTGAATCAAGAGCTGCGAGCTGTCGCTTAAGAGCTGCGACACGCTTTTCGATATCCGCCTTTTTACCTTTACCTCCGACAATAATAGTCTTTTCTTTTGTAGCAATTATTCTGTTTACACGCCCAAGAACTGAAAGGTCAGCGCTCTCAAGCTTAGTCCCGATCTCCTCAGAAACAACCTTTGCTCCGCAGGTTACAGCAATATCCTCAAGCATTTCCTTCTTTCGATCTCCGTATCCAGGAGCCTTAATAGCGAGAATATTAAATGAACCCCTTACTTTATTGAGAATAAATGTCGTCAACGCTTCGCCATCAACATCATCTGCAATAACAATCAATTCTTTCTTGCCCGTTTGAGCAAGTTTTTCAAGTAAGGGCAAAATCTCCTTGATAGAAGAGATCTTTTTATCAGTAATAAGAATCGGCGCGTCAGTATACTCTGCCTCCATTCTCTCGGCATTAGTAATCATGTAAGGAGACACATATCCTTTATCAAATTCAAGACCTTCCACCACTTCTGATTCAACCCCAGTAGTTTGAGACTCTTCAACGGTAACAACTCCGTCCTTTCCAACCTTATCTATAGTATCAGCTATAATAGTACCGATTTCGGCTGATTCAGAAGAAATAGTAGCAATCTGACGAATCTCATCCTTGCTCTTGATAGGCTTTGCAATTTCCCGAAGAGCTTTCACTACTTCCACTGAGGCTCGTTCAATGCCAAGCTTTATGCCCATAGCATTTACTCCCATCGTAGTATGCTTCATTCCTTCGCCAATAATCGCTTGAGTGAGCACTACTGAAGTAGTAGTACCATCTCCCGCCATATCATTGGTTTTTGTTGCCACTTCTTTAACGATTTCGGCTCCCATATTTTCAAACTTATCAGTCAGAGTGATCTCCTTTGCAATAGAAACACCGTCATTAGTGATGGTTGGCGCTCCATAACCTTTGTCCAACACTACATTTCGTCCCCGAGGACCGATAGTGATCTTTACTGCATTTGCTACCTTATCCACACCGCTTTTCAATTTCTTGCGTGCATCTTCGTTAAAAATGATTTGTTTAGCCATATCGTGTATAAATTAACTGCCTAGCTGATAATAGCGAGAATATTCTCTTCTTTTAGAATAAAAAACTCTTCTTCATCGATTTTTACGTCATCAAAACCATATTTAGAAAAAAGCACCATGTCGCCAACCTTAACTCGCATAGGAACAATCTTGCCGTTCTGATCCATTCTCCCTTCGCCAACCGCAACAACTTCTCCCTGCTCAGGCTTTTCCTTGCTTATCGTTTCAGGAATAATGATGCCTGAAGGGCTTTTTTTGTCATCCCCTGAAAAAGGCTTAATGAGAACCCGGTCTGCCAATGGCTGAATCTTGCTGCTAACTTTCGTTTTTGAAATATCTTTTTTCATATTCATTAGTATACCCCAAAATACAAACAAGCAAACATTGCCGGGGTAAACTTTTGACTTTGAACCCCATTCCTGCTAAGCTATACCCAATGAATACTCTACGCGCGCTTCTGCCATACATACAAATGTTGTTGTCTGTGCTTCTTATTGCAGCAGTTTTGCTCCAGCAATCAAGCGCGGGTCTTGGCGGTGCATTCGGAGAAAGCAACAACTTTGGAACCGGATATCACACGCGTCGTGGGTTTGAGAAATTCCTTTTCAATGGAACGATCATTCTGAGTATTCTTTTCGCACTGTCAGCCCTTGCTGCCCTCAAAATCTAACTATTAAAAGCTAACTATCGACAAAAGACGCCGAAGTGGCTGCAAAATATCTTTTGCCTGCCATTTCAGGTCTTCAAATTTCAGTGAAAGAAAAATTCATACAATTGTTTAACAAGCGATATTCCGTGCCAAAAACAGAAGCACTGGAAACAGCAGCGAAATCTTTTACTCCGATCGAAAGAGTCGTCCTCTACGTTTTTGGAGCTATTTTCATACTTTGTGCATTCATTCTTCTCCTTTCAGTAAATAACACATTTTTGGTTCAAGTACCTCAGCAAGGAGGCACTCTGACCGAAGGAATCGTTGGTATACCTCATTTTATTAATCCTCTCTTCGCCGTAACCGACGGTGAAAAAGATCTTTCTTCTCTTCTTTATTCTGGACTCATGAAACCAGGCCCGAACGGCGGATTGATCCCTGACCTCGCAAAGGATTACACTGTTTCAGATGACGGAAGAATTTATACTTTCACCATCAAAGACAATGCATTTTTTCATAACGGAGATCCTGTAACAGCCGACGACGTAGACTTTACGATCAAAAAAGCCACTGACCCAACACTAAAAAGCCCCCGACGAGCAAACTGGGAAGGCGTGGCAGTAAAAGTACTCGGCCCAAAGCAGATTCAGTTTACCTTGAGCCAGCCTTACGCTCCATTTCTTCAAAGTACTACTCTTGGTATTTTGCCAAAGCATATCTGGCAAAATATCAATGATGATCAATTTAGTCAGCTTATTGAACTTACCGGAAGCGGACCTTACAAGCTTGATTCTATTGCTCGAGATTCAAGCGGCATTCCACTTTCTTATACCTTAACTGCTTTCAATGAATACACTCTTGGTGCGCCTTATATAGAGACATTGCTCTTTAAATTTTATTCTACCGAGCAAGCGGCACTTGATGCATACAAAAACGGCGCCATCGAAAGCATGGGCAGTCTTTCTCCAGAGAACGTTCAGTCACTTGCAGTAAAAAACTCAACCATCGAACACTCTCCTCTTCCTCGACTTTTTGGACTCTTTTTCAATCAGAACCAGGCACCTGTTTTTACCAATCAGGAAGTCAGGTCAGCATTAAATATGGTAGTGGACAAAGATGCTATTATCAATAAAGTATTAAGTGGTTACGGACAAGCAATAAACGGCGCTCTCCCAAGCGGAGTTCTTAGTGATTCTTATTCACCAAAGATGGCTACTGCCGATGTGTTTAGTACCAGCACTTCTACCACTCCACAATCACTCAATGTAGAAGCAGCAAAAAAACTTCTTGCAAAAAATGGCTGGACCACAAACTCCAGCGGCATTCTAGAAAAGAAAGTCGGCAAAACTACCACCCAGCTCGTCTTCTCTATTTATACATCCAACACTCCCGAACTTCTTGAAACGGCAAACATCGTCAAGGAAGAATGGGAAAGTATCGGTGCAAAAGTAACGATAAAGAGTTTCGAACTAGGAGACCTCAATGAAATAGTGCTTCGACCAAGAAAATATGACGTGCTCTTGTTTGGAGAAGTGGTGGGTGCAGATCTAGACCTTTACTCATTCTGGGATTCATCACAGCGAAACGACCCAGGCCTCAACATCTCACTCTATGCAAACAGCAAGGTAGACAAGATCGTTGAACAGTTACGCACCACTATTGATCCCACCCTTCGCACACAACTTCTTCAAAATTTCCAAACTGCATTTAATCAAGACATTCCCGCAATATACATCTACTCTCCAGACTTCATTTATATTGTACCGAAGAAGATTCAGAATTTTGAGATGAACGAGCTAAACAATCCTTCGGAAAGGTTCGCCCGCATCAATGAATGGTATATAAACACGGAGAGAATTTGGAAAATATTTGTAAAAAATTAATC
>JARIHA010000175.1 GCA_029288475.1 Candidatus Tayloriibacteriota bacterium
ACCCCAAACACATTCATCCCGAGAAATTGACTGAGGTCAGCTCGCTCATTCGGTTGCTCGTTGCCCAAGCGGCAAGCACCAATTCGAAAATGCTCGCAGAAATGGAGGTGGAGTGGCACACGCGAGCATATGAGTCTGGCACAATTGCCCCGCCATTAGCCTTGGAGCTCAGGCTCATCGGCTTTCCGGAACTAATCGAGAACCTGACGCAAAAGAGAGTTCTCGTTATCAAAATGACCATACACCAGTTAACAATTGCTGCCGGGCTCTGGAAGTACGCCGGCGGGCCCGAACCAAGCATTCTGGTACAGTTCATCTCTCCCTATAGTTTCCAGGTCTAAGCAACAAACGCCAAACCCCGCCACGAGCAAAAGCTCGTGGCAGGGTTTTTTATTTCAGTTATTTAATTCACCCCAAATTACTCCCCCATTGACCCTGTCTTGAGCGGTCCGGCTGGTTCGTATGTAGTGACAACCACGCCAGTCTTCGAGAGCTTGGAATCAACAGCTGTAAATCCTTCTGCCTTGGTACCCTCAGCAAACAAGCGCTTGCCTCCACCAACCGTGACAGGAAATGTCCAGATATGCATTCGGTCGATCAGATCATTCTTGAGCAATGTTTGAATAAGATTGGAGCTTCCGTGAACCCACAAGTCAGGGCCGTCCATTGCCTTGAGCTTCTTGATCTCTGCCACCACGTCGCCTGTTATTAATACAGAATTCTTCCAAGAGAGACTAAGAGGCTTATGAGACACGACATGTTTTTTTGTTTTATTGAATGGCTGGGCTACTTCTGAATCAGTAGTCGCTGTCGGCCAATATGCGGCAAAAATATCATACGTACGTCTTCCCAAAAGAAGCTCGAACGGAAGATTCATAAAATCAGACATGATCTTCCCCATCATTTCGTCCCAATAGTTGGCTGACCAGCCGCCGTATGCAAAATTGCCCGACATATCCTCTTTCGGTCCGCCTGGTGCCTGCACTACACCGTCGAGGGTGACAAAGGTTGTGGTGATTATTTTTCTCATGATTAATATTGTTTATCTTGTAACGTATCTTAATTTTATCATAAAAAATAGCGCGTCACCCGAAGACTTTGCTAGACAAAACCTACATTGACATACACACTATATTACTATATTGTATTTTTGGAAAAACTTACCTTGACCATGAAAAAACAAAAAAGAAACCTTGACGTCACGCTCGGTTCAACAAGTCCTCAGAAGCTCAAAGCGGTGCTTGAGGCCTTTGAAAGGCTGGCAATCCAGATCACCTTGTCAACAGTCAAAACATCCTCGGGACAAAATGCACAGCCAGTTGGCTGGGATGAGACCTACGCCGGCGCCTTTACCCGTGCTACTTCTGCCAGAAAGAAAAATCCTAAAGGGATTGCAATCGGTATTGAAAATGGAATCTTCCGTTCCAGCATAAATCCACCTACCACTCTCGACATGGCAATCATTGTTGTCCTCACAAAGGACGGCAGACGAATAGTCACCACCTCCCAAGGCATTCAATTCCCAGAGGATTGCGTAATAACTGCCGAAAAACACGGCTTCAAGGAGACAACGGTTGGATCGGTCATCGCTGAAAAGTGCAACGGCGATCCGGCAGATCCTCACTCATTACTGACCAAAGGAAGATTGACGAGAGCCTCGATACTCGCCGAGGGCATAACAAATGCCCTTCGCCAACTTTGATTTTTTGGTTCCCCTACCCCCCGTCTTAGGATGGGGGCTTTTTTTATTACAAAATCAGCACCACACTGCTCTACTACCACACATAAGGAATAAGGGCCCAGGTGTGCTTCTTGTATTCTAGGTATTGGTTTGGAAATTGGTTCATCATGAGCGATTCTTCTTTTCCAATGCGCGCGGTGAAAATGATCAAGGTAGCAAAGAAAATCACAATTGCCGAAATAGAAACAAACGTAGAACCAAATGCCGCAACAATAACGCCAGTATAGATCGGATGTCGGATAAGCTTGTAAGGACCGGAAGTGACGAGTTCGTGACCTTCTTTGAGAGCGGGATGCGAGCTCCAATTTCTACCGAGATGAATGCGGGCCCAGATGGCAAGAGCGATGCCGAGAGCAGTCAGAGTCGCTCCGATGCTATTCAATATTGTGTTCTTGCCCGATAACCAATTAAGTGGAGAGAACTGTACCGCACGAAGAGATAACAAACTGATCGAACCATAATGCCAAAGGATCAGAAGCACAATAATGACGAGGGCTCGGGCCCACCACCATTTCAAGTGTGAACTGTCTGGAATGTCGCGCTTTACCGACAAAGAAGATATTGCCCAGTAGATCATGAAAGTAGCCCAAGATATAAGAACGATGAAAGTTGATAGAGTCATGTTGATGAGTTTATATTATCGTCGCGGCGTTCGCTGTATCTGGATCAAGTTACCGCAGGTATCGTCAAGGATGGCAATGGTCACGCCAGGCATCACGTCCATTGGTTCCTTAGTGAACTTTACCCCGAGCGCCTTCAGCCGCTCATACTCGGCACGAACATCGGCAACTTCAAACTGCTCGGCGGGAAGATTCTGATCATACAGTGCTTTCTGGTATGTTTTTGCCGCAGGATTGCTGTTGAGCTCAAGTATCAGCTCAGTGCCGTTTGGATCCTCGGGCGACACGACCGTCAGCCAACGGTACGGCCCATTGCTTACGTCAGTCTTCTTTAGAAAACCAAGCGTTTGGGTATAGAACTTGAGGGCTTTATCCTGATCATCTACATAAATGCCAGTGAGGGTTATTTTCATAGGGTTTTTATTAAATTGATAATGTCTTTATTTGATTATATCACTTCACGCCCTAACAAAATGAATAAAAAAAATCCCTTCGAACCGCCAATGAATTGGGGTCGAAGGGATGAAAGGCAGATAATCAGAAAGCTAACTTGTGAATTACAGTTTTGGAACCACCACACGAACAGAACCATCTGTCTCCAATTCAGCACCTTCTATGTCCGATGGGCGAAAAAGATCCACGTATGTGCCATCCTCGCACAAACACATACACAAAATAAAGTATTCATTGCCCTCCTTAAACATGAAGTATGTCCAACAATTTTCCTGACAAACCCATTCGGGCTTGGATTCGAAAAATTCAATGATCTGGTCCTGCGTGAAGCAGAGCTGATTAAAATTGACTCCAAAACTACCAAAAATGTTCCGCAGAGGCCCCTTTTTGGTTAATTGATAAACCTCCGTTGCTGTTTTACGTTTTACTTCGCCTCTAGAAACAGCGTATGTCCTAAAGTCATCATCAACCCCACCCAGAAAGATCCTTTCCGCATCAGCAATGATACGCGTGCCATCTGTTGCTTTGATGATAACATTCCGCCCGTGAGAGATAAGTTTGAGGTATTCTGTCCTCCCCTGGGCAATCATGAGGATTTCGTTGCGGACGACTTTGGCGATGGCGGCACTGAGGCGACTGGATGCAATAAGCCTCTGTGTATCAATGGAACTGAGTTCTCCGTTTTTACTGGACTCCTTGAGGAGGCCCACTGCGGTTTTTCTGCCGGCAACAGCAACCATTATGCCTATTTGTTTTATTTGACCAGATGTAATCAATGAGTTCATTGTTATCATCCTTTCCTTGCTATTGTACCTTGCGGTACGGGTTTAGAGCGTGGTTACTACAATTCACCACAACCTGAAGGCGCCAGTTTATAAGATTTTACTTAAGTCTTGAGCGGCTTTAGGTTGGGGTGAATTGGAGACGGAGAAGAGTTTAAAGGCTTTAAAGGAGCGAGGTTTGACTGGTGGCAACGATAACACGAGAGTTTAGCCAAGGCAACGTTGGGGGAAAAATTAGTAATCCTTTTTTTCTTTATATCGTCGAGCAATAAAGGAGGCAAACGATCTTTTCCTTGAGGAATCCCAACTTTTAATCGTGCGCTCGGCTTTACATGGATTCCTGCTCCAGAAAGCAGCGAGTGGGCGAAACGATAAACCCCGACTGGTGTATCCTCCCCCGCGACCAATCATATGTTCCTTCCATCGAATCCAAACAGACCGTCTGGTCATTCCTGTATAAACTTTTTTAGATCCATCTGGCCGGGTGCTCTCTCCTAGATATACCATTCCAGGTTTAGGCTTTGTTTTCCAAAACATATATAAATTATAGCAGAAACCCAAAGTATTCCTATTTTAACAAAAATTTTAATAATGCCATCCTGACTAATAAACCATACTTAGCTTGCTTAAAATAAACAGCTTTTAGAGAGGTGTCGACCTCTGTAAGAATCTCGTCTACCCTTGGTAATGGATGCATTATGATTGATTTTTCCTTCATTAGGTTAACAAGATGAAGATCTATTTGATAGCATCCTTTAAAATTTTTATACTCTTCTTCATTTTTGAAACGCTCTTTCTGAATCCTTGTTTGGTATAAAACATCTATTTGAGAAATAATACTTTCAAGATTTTCTCTTTCCGAATATAAAATTTTGTGCTTTTTCAAATATTCCTTTATGTCCTCTCCTACTCTTAGTTCTTTTGGTGATACAAAATATATTTCTACATTTTTGTATTTTCCTAAGAGATACGCAAGAGACCGTATCGTTCTGCCATGTTTCAAATCTCCGACGAGTGCAATCTTGATTCCGTCAATCTTTTTTAATTCTCTTCGTATGGTATACAAATCAAGTAATGCCTGCGTTGGGTGTTGACCAGTCCCGTCACCTGCATTTATAACTGGAATATTCGATACAAGAGAAGCCCGGTGTGATGCGCCCCGTTCGTAATGCCGAAGAATTATAACATCTGCATAATTACTTATAACTCGAATGGAGTCTTCTAGCGTTTCTCCTTTTGCCGCCGAAGAAAATTCTTTTGCGTTTTCTGTGGTTATAACACTACCGCCTAGCCGAAGCATTGCCGATTCAAAAGAAAACCGAGTTCTCGTACTCGGTTCATAAAATAATGAAGCCATTATTTTACCTTTGAGAGAATTGTCTGTTTTCTTTTCTACACTATCTGCCATTGAGAAAATCTTATTAATGAATTTCAGGTCGAACTGCCGGGATTCAATAATATGATTCATGAAATTTAATTATACCAGAATCTTAAAACTACCCAAGCTAATAAATTGCAAATTTAAACAAAAATTAATCGCGACTTTTTTCTACCAGATTCTTGAGTCTTCTCAAGCGCTTGTCCCACTGATTTTCTAGCTGAGTAATCAGGTCTTTCCCCATCCTGAGCGAATCCATATCGAGCGTCACCTTCACTTCGCGTCCTTGTGGCTTGAGACGGACAATCTTTGCATCGGCAAGCACTGCAACTTGTTTTCGAGCGCCTTGCCTTGTAATACCGAGGCCTTTCGTAATATCACCAAGCGTTCTCGTTGACCCATCAGAAAGCCTGACGACAATTTTAAGTCTCAAAGGATCACCAAGCGCTTTGAAGATTTGAGATTCTATCATTATTTATTGAAGTACTTCTTGAACGAATCGAGAATAAAGTAATCCCATCCCCCCGAATTCATTTTGAATGCATTTTCTGCGATGTCCTTTGGAAGCGACGCAAAACCAGACTCGGTCAGCACGACCTTGCACATTCCATCACCTTCTTCATTGATGCGAAACTCGACCAGCGTATTCGGCACAGTTCTTACATCTCCGACAAAATCACTGCCTCCTGGAATCCAGCGATATGCAAAATATTCATATGGCTTTGCATCTACAATATACATCTGAGCTTTTCCATGACCTTCGAATACAAATAAAGGCTGCTCTCCTACTGCATATGTTCCTTCGATAGCATCTGGAAACCACTTAATCACCTTCTCTGGATTAGCAATAGCATCATACACTTCTTCTTTAGATGCATTAATTGTAATCTCTTTTGTAATAGCGTCCTGCATAAAATGGGTAATAAATTATTATAAGTAGTAATGTAGATAAGATAACATGGGAGGTATAATAATGCAACTTTTTGGTTGCATAAGTATTTTTATATTTTAGATAAGTAAAGGTACATACATACACTGGAATGGTAGCCTCGATCGTTGGATTAAAC
>JARIHA010000182.1 GCA_029288475.1 Candidatus Tayloriibacteriota bacterium
TGATGAGCTCATAAAGATGGGCGCGCATGTTTCAATAGGACATGATGAGAAGAATGTCGTTCCCGGTCTTGACCTTGTTGTCTACACTACGGCTGTTCCAGAGGATTCTGCCGAACTTCAGAAGGCAAAGAAGCTGGGTATTCCTCTCTTGAGTTATCCTGAGATGCTTAATGTTGTTTCTGACAAGAAATACACTATCGCGGTCTCAGGTACTCATGGGAAAACGACTACAACCGCCATGATTGCCAAACTTCTGATTGATGAAAAACTTGATCCAACGGTTATTGTTGGCAGCCTTCTCAAGGATCAAAAAAGCAACTTCATTGCAGGCAAGAGCGAGTATTTTGTTGTTGAGGCCTGCGAATATCGCCGTTCTTTTCTTCAGCTCCAGCCAAGAATCGTAGTCATCACGAACATTGATGACGATCATCTTGATTACTACAAAGATATCGAAGATATTCAGAGCGCTTTTTCTGAATTGATTGCAAAGATGGGGCCGAAAGATTTTCTTATTTGTAATCCTCGTGATCCGAAGGTTGCTCCTGTTGCTCAGGCGGCAAAATGCGTGGTAGTTGATTACACTACGTTCAAGGATGAAAATATGAAGCTCAAAGTGCCTGGGAAACATAATAGGGAAAATGCGGCGGCGGTTCTTGCAGTTGCTTCTGTCCTCGCTATTGATCAGAAGAAAGCAAAAAGCTCGCTGGAGTCTTTTTCAGGTACATGGAGAAGATTTCAATACATGGGAGAAACTAAAACTGAAACCTCACATACTATTCCTGGTATGCAGGAGGGGATTATGGTCTACGATGACTATGGCCATCATCCCACCGAAATTCGAGCTACGCTCGAAGGTGCTCGTGAGTTGTATCATGATAAGAAAATAGCGGTCATCTTTCAGCCGCATCTCTACAGTAGAACAAAAGAACATTTGGCTGATTTTGCAAAAAGTTTTGATATGGCTGATTATGTTATCCTCGTGCCGATTTACGCAGCGAGAGAAGTCTATGACGCTAGTATCTCTTCTCAATCAATTGTTGATCTATTGGTGAAAGATGGAAAGAAGGCTTTCTATGCGGCTGATTTTGAGGTGGCTATCAAGCAGATCTCTACCCTGCTAAAGAAAGGAGATATGGTCATGACTATGGGAGCGGGCGATGTGTATCACATTGCTCAAAAGCTTATCACTGAAACGAAATAATCTATGGCAACTTTTTATGTAATTGGCACGCCGATCGGCAACCTTGAAGATATTACACTTCGAGCTTTGCGTATTCTCAAAGAGGTGGATATTATTCTCTGCGAGGATACCCAGACCACGCGAAAGCTTCTTCAGAAATATGAGATCACTACGCAGACTCAAAGTTATCACTCTCAGAGTAACGAGAACAAGACAGAGTATATTTTGTCTCTCTTGGAGGAAGGGAAAAATCTTGCATTGGTATCTGATGCAGGTACACCGGGTATTTCCGATCCCGGAACATTGCTTATTTCTGCTATCAGAAAAAGATTCGTCGAGGTGAACAGTGGACATGATAGGAATAAGGAAGGAAATGAGGCAAGCGGCGTGGAGCAGAAAGTGCAGATCGTGCCAATTCCTGGTCCAAGTGCAATAGTGAGCGCTCTTTCGGTAAGTGGTCTACCAACGGCAGAATTTGTTTTCTTAGGTTTCCTGCCGCACAAGAAGGGGAGACAAACTCTTTTTAAAGAAATAGCAGAATCAGAACGCACTACGGTATTTTATGAATCTCCACATCGAATCATTAAAACTCTCGAATCACTTTCAGAAGTTCTTTCTGTATCAAGAAAAATGGTAGTAGCTCGAGAGCTCACAAAAATGTTTGAAGAAATCACTTTCTCTGGTGCCCCAGAGGCTTTGAGTTATTTTAATAATCATCCGGATAAGGTAAGAGGGGAGTTTACCGTTCTTGTCGGGCCTATTTCGTTTGAAGGATAAATACGATATGATAGGAAGAACAAACGTATGAGCGCAAAAATTAGAATCATATTTATCTGCGGCGTGGCGGTAGCACTTCTACCTCTGACTGGTTTCCCAGATTCATGGAGGAATTTTTTTGGCATAATTGCCGGCATTATTGTATGTGTGACCACGTATCTTTTGCATAGGGCGGTTAGCGGCAAGTCAAAAATAAGCAAGCTTCTAAATACCGAGGCTTTTACCGAGAACTCTTTAAAGCAGGGGTAAAAACAACACCAGCCCTGAGTTATCCACAATAAGGGTCACAACATCTTGACAATCTAGTCAAGTTAGGTGTACGATACAGTTCAGACGTACGAATTCCTCCACTGGTTCCGAGTGTTTCGGGGCTGGTACGTACGATTCAGACAGTGCAACAACAAGCAGTACAGAAAACAGAGCAGTTATGTCAGCAAAATCAGATAAGACGTTACAGTTCCCTGGCGTTCACCAAAAACCTGTCCAAGGTCCCTGGCAGCACGGGGTGCATAATCCCGACAAACCGCCGATGGTTCTTGGCTTGACTAAGCCTGATCCTCACCCGCATGTCCGGCCCGGGGAAATCCCCGACAAGGATGGGAATGTCTGGGTCAACTGAATTCCTGACCAGTAGTTAATTAAGGGTTCCCCGTAATGGTCGGGGAACCCTGTTTTTTTATTTTTCTTTTCACCTTTGTTGAGCATTACTTTATCCACACATTTGCTATAATGA
>JARIHA010000012.1 GCA_029288475.1 Candidatus Tayloriibacteriota bacterium
GGGCGAGAGAAGTAAATCGCTCCAGCAATAAGGGCGCCTGCAATTATGATTGCAATCGGCACCGTAAGGCTGTTTCCTTGAGCTTTCTTTGGAGGTGACTGTATATTTGTTTCTCCTGCAGTATTCTCTTGTGGTTCGTAAGGTTCCATTTGTATAAATATTTAATATTGATCAATAAGGTATGATTATTCTATCATATTATATTTATTAAACACCCCACACCCAGAAAAGATCTCTTTCTCCGTCCCAAGCTAAGAGTGAGGACTTCGAAAGATGTTTTTTCTTGGGTGTGGGGTTAAATAAGTATTATGTAATAAAAAAGAGACCTTGCGGTCTCATGTTTTAAATTACTAGTATCTGTTAACTATTCACCTTACCAGATCAGCGTTCGACAAAAGGATGCGTAAGGCCTCCTTTATTTGAACCCGGGTCATGGTAATCTTGCCGTTCTTAACAAGTACGTTGGGATATCTCCAGCATTCTCGAGAGGTAGGCACATGAAAATAAATGCAGGGTATGCGCTCGGGCTTAGGAAGTGCTTGTAGGCAGAGTTGCAATTGATATGCCAAGTGGTTACAACAAAATCCGCCCGCGTCATCCGATTCGTCTTCGATAGGAATTGATGTTTCGTTGCATTTGGTGCGGAAAATAGGAAGCCTCCACAAGGCAAGATCATAGCCAAGCCGATCATCTAAGGGTCTGGTCGTATCCACAGGGCCAGACTGATTGGGACAGTAGTTGCTTTCAATTCTGTTTCTTGCTGCTTTAACAGCGCATATCCCTTTTTGCAAAGAAGACATTCCAAGGCAGATGATTCCGGAGGCTCGATGCTTTTTTGCAATATCAACCAAGATCTGGCCGCGATTTTCACCTGGGGGTGGAATAGTAGCGCGGAAGATCCTCGCTACTATTTTGTATCCCCCGAGGGAAGTACCGTTCGTAAGCCTCGCTGTTTCCTTTGTGATGTTTCGACGATAACTGCCAAACGGTTGAAAGGCGCTTAAGATAATTGTACTCATAAAGGTAAGTTTTCAATGGATCTTGAATTAGCCTACCTCTTGTGGATGAGCAAGTCAAAGGCGGCTCTAGAAAGGCAGAGAGAATGTCATTACAGAGACAGGCAGTTCTTCCCATTTGCTGGTATCTAGCTTTACTTCAAGGATTTTTGTTCCTTCTGGGTAGCTTATTTTGCCATTCTTGAGGGCGTATTCGTAGAGGTCTTTAGTGATCTTCACATCTTGCAGACAATATTTTCGGATCTTATCGATTTCGCCATTTTTCCACCACGTAATAGCTTCGAGTCCATGACCTCCTTTGGCAGCATTTAAAGTAGCTTGTGCGATGTGTCCAAGCCCGATTCTTCTTCCAAGAGAATTTTTTATTTCTTTAAGTAGGTCGAGACTTTTAATTTTATTAAGATCGCCATTGTAGTATTTATTAAGAAGGGGAATATCAAAGTGATCAGAATTGAAGCCAATGAGCATATCTGCTTTTTCAATAAGAGGCCATAGCTTGGGCAGTTCTTCCTGAAGATAACTTGAATAGGTATCGGTCTCATAATCGTAGACTCCGACGAGGGAAATATCGAGCATAGCAGGATCGTTTGAACCGGCTTCTTGAAAAGTGTTTTTTGTTTCGATGTCGAAAACGAGTTTTTTCATTGTATAGATTTGGCTACTAAGTTATTTTTTAGTATGAATGACCGCCTTTATTTCGTTTTCGTTTACTGCTTTTTCTTCTCCTGAATCCATGTTCTTTATTTTGAAAATGCCCGTTTTCATTTCGTCTTCGCCAATCACGGCAATGAATGGAATCTTTTGTTTGCCCGCACTCTTTATCTGATCAGAGATTTTTTTACCTGAAAGGTCCATGGCAACATTGATACCGCTTTCTCTAAGTCTGTCTGCAAGCGAAACAGAGAAGGCAAGGGATTTTTCATCGAATGAACAGAGGTAGAGTTGAGTGCTTGGCTGGTACTTTGGAAGCAGTGCGTGAGTCTCTAGGAAGTCTCGTATTGTTACATCACCCATACCAAATCCAAATGCTGGTACACGTTCATTTCCAAAAATCGCCAAAAGATCATCGTATCTTCCTCCGCCGAAGAGTGCACGCCTATTTTCAGGATTGGTATCGAATATCTCAAAGACGATGCCTGTGTAATAGTCAAAGCCGCGCATCAGTGTTGGACTGAAGACAACATTTTTGACACCTGATGCGTTGAGTTTTTTCATTGCTGAATGTAGATCGTCCAGGCCGGGAATTTCAGAACGCTGTTTGCCAGTAATTTTTTCTAGATCATCGCCGGATTTTGAACTGATGATATTGAGGAAAAGTTTCGTTTGTTCGCCAAGTATTTGTTGAGACTGTGCTTCAAAATCTGCCGCGGGCATTTTCTCCTTGCGGTCAATGAGTTTCGAGAGACGATGAGCGGCCGCTTCATCAAGCTTGAATATGTCTGTAAGGATGAAGTTGATGATCTTTCGGCTGTTTATTCGAATTTCGAAATCTGTTTCGCTGGCACCGAAATTTTTCATTATCTTTGAGGCAACGGTAATTCCTTCAACTTCTGCATCGCTGGATTCCACGCCAAAAATATCTACATTGAGCTGCCAGTGTTCTCTGAGGCGGCCACGCTGGGGCTGTTCGTATCGGAAAAGATTTGGAATTGAATACCAGCGAAGAGGGAAGCCAAGCTCGCGACGTTTTGCTGCTACCAGTCGGGCAACAGTCGGTGTCATTTCCGGACGAAGGGTCACGTCGCGGTCGCCTCGGTCCTTGAAAGAGTACGTTTGCTCGTTTACGATCTCTTCTCCCGATTTTGCTTTATAGAGTTCGGTCGGTTCTAAGACAGAGGCATTGTATTCCTGGTAGCCAAATTGTTCGACGGTCTTTTTCCATACGCCGAAGATATAGTTTTGGATAAACATGTCCTCAGGATAGAAATCGCGCACCCCTTTATAGGCGTCGGTGGATAGCTTTGTTTTTTCTGCCATATTCGCCATATTGTAGCAAAAAATGGCGAATTATCAAAAAGACTTGTGCATTTTGCAGAAACCTGTTTAATAGAGTTATGAAAGCATTGCCCGAAGTGATCAATCTATATAAAAAGACTGGCGAGACCCCTTTGGAGCGCATCAATCGTCTTCGAGTTGAATATTCTGAATTTAAGGATACCACATTGAGCTATGCGGGAAGATTGGATCCTCTTGCAGAAGGAGTGATGATCGTCTTGGTCGGCGATGAGGCAAATCAAAAGAGAGAGCAGTATCTTGGACTCGATAAAGAATACTATTTCGATGTAGTTTTTGGTGTTTCGACTGATACATATGATGCACTTGGATTAGTAACAGACTTTTTACCGATTATTCAGACAGACAAGCCGGTAGAGCAGTTGATTGATTTTAAAAAACTCCATGAAGAGATGAAAGAAATGAAGGGCGTTCTCATGCAGGAGTACCCACCGTTTTCTTCGAAGACTGTTAAAGGCAAACCGCTTTTTGAGTGGGCAAAAGAAGGAAGATTGGGTGAGATAGTTATGCCGCAGATACAGATAGAAATCTACAGCCTTGAGATTGCAAAGACAGCTATCCTATCAGCCACTGACCTAAAAGAAAAAGTGAAAGAACTGGTTGCTTCTGTAAAAGGGGACTTTAGACAGAGGGAAATCGCAGATCGCTGGCATGAGGTTTTTTCATCTTTACCAAGTGGTACGGTTTTTCCTTCGGTAACTTTTAAGGTTGTCTGTTCAAGTGGTAGCTATGTGCGCACCATTGCTCACAATCTTGGAAAAGCCTTTGGTATAGGCGCCATTACCCTCAATATCATGCGGGAAAGGGTTGGAAACTACCTCGTTTCTGACTCCCAACGCTAGTATATTTGGCCATAATTCTACGCTTGCATAAAGGTCAAAACTAGGTTATAGTGTAAGTGTCGTAGAGTTTTCTCAGGCGGTTCGATTCAAGAACAACATTGGGAAGGGTCGTCTATGATGAATTTAGTTAAATACGTTTACCAATGGCAAAAAAATTGTACGTCGGTGGTTTGTCTTACGGAACAACACAAGACGGTCTTAAAGAAGCATTCTCTAAGGTCGGCGAAGTTTCTTCTGTGAGCATTCTCATGGACAAAATGACTGGCAAGAGCCGAGGTTTTGGTTTCGTTGAGATGCCTAACGATGAAGAAGCGATGAAGGCAATCGAAATGTTCCACGGCAAGCAGCTTGACGGTCGAACCCTTACAGTGAACGAGGCTCGTCCTATGCAGCCACGAGAGAACCGAGCGCCACGAGGCGGAGGTTTCGGTGGAGGCGATCGACGAAGCTTCTAAGCTTTCGGTCCCGCGTCATCATAGGCGTGGAACCGACCCGGTGGCGAAGGCCATCAAAAGAAAAACCGCTCGCATTTATGCGAGCGGTTTTTCTTTTGTGTTATTATCCCTTTCTTCCGTGCTTTGATCGTTCTGATTCCTTGAGGTATTTCTTTCGAAGGCGGATGTTCTTCGGTGTTACTTCCAAGTAGTCATCCTCCGCCATGATTTCCATTCCTCGTTCGATAGTCATCTTGAGAGGGGGAGTAAGAATGATCAATCCGTCAGAACCTTTCTGTCGCATGTTGGTCAATGCTTTTCCCTTGATTGGATTGACGGCCATGTCATTTCCCTTAGTAACGTTTCCGATAACCATTCCTTCGTATACTTCTATAGTAGGGTCAACGTAGAGCACTCCTCGTTCCTGAAGGTTTACCAGGGAGTAGGCAACTGCCTTACCGGTTTCCATAGAAACCATCGATCCGTATTCCTGTCGCTGAATTTCTCCAACGTGATCGCGGAAATCCACAAATCGTGAAGAAAGAATTCCTTCTCCCTTGGTCTCGATCATGAATTGTCCTCGATATCCGAGCAATGCTCGAGTAGGAGCTTCAAATACCATTCGAACGTTTTCATCTTGTTCTTTCATCTGCATCAAGAGACCACGTCGTTCCGTAAGTGTTTTGATAATAGTACCTGAAAGCTTTGATTTTACGTCGACAATAACCTCTTCAAATGGCTCTACTTTCTTGCCATCAATTTCTTTGATAATAACCTGAGGCTGTGATACCTGAAGTTCGTATCCTTCACGACGCATGTTTTCAAGTAAGATACCAATGTGAAGCTCTCCTCGGCCGTATACCTTGAAGAAGTCGGGAGTGTTAACGTCTGCTGGTCCTCGTTCTGGAGTAAAATCAACCTTAAGACCAACGTTGATTTCAAGTTCTTTCTCAAGTCGCTCTCGAATCTGTCGTCCGGTAACAAACTTTCCTTCGCGTCCTGCAAAAGGCGAGTCGTTGACGAGGAAGTTGAGGGAGATAGTAGGCTCGTCGATCTTGATAGATGGAAGTGATTCCTGATCTGCAGTTTCGCAAATGGTGTCTCCAATATAGATGCTTGGCAATCCTGCGATCATTACAATGTCACCGGCAACAGCTTCGTCCGTTTCCTTTCGGGCAATTCCTTCGAAAGTAAAGAGTTTGGTAATCTTTCCTGGTACGATAGATCCGTCCGGTTTCTTTACGATGAGGTTCATTCCTGACTTTATCTTTCCTTCATAGATTCTTCCAACTGCAAGTCGTCCGAGAAAGTTGTCATAGCCGAGATTGAAAGCTTGCATTCGAAGAGGCACTGCTGTATTTGAAACTGCTGGAGGAACAAGCTTGAGCACAGTATCAAGGAGGGGAGAAAGATCTTTGCTTTCATCGGTAAGGTTCATCTTTGCAATTCCTTGTCGGCCGATAGCATATACCGTAGTAAAGTCGAGTTGTTCCTCATTTGCTCCGAGTTCTAGGAAAAGCTCAAGCACTTCTTCGTGAGCTTCTGCTGGACGAGCCGCCGGCTTGTCGATCTTATTCAAAATAACAATTGGCTTGAGTCCAAGCTCAAGTGACTTCTTAAGCACGAAACGTGTCTGAGGCATCGGTCCTTCCTGGGCATCCACTACAAGGAGCACGGTATCAATAGATCGGAGTACGCGTTCTACTTCAGAGCCGAAGTCAGCGTGTCCAGGCGTGTCCACGATGTTGATCTTTGTTCCTTTATAGAAAATAGAGGTGTTTTTTGCATAAATGGTAATGCCGCGCTCTTGTTCGAGAGCGTTTGAGTCCATGCTTACTCCTTCGGTAAGGCCTCCGTTCTGCTTCATCAAAGCGTCGGTGAGGGTAGTCTTTCCGTGGTCCACGTGTGCGATAATTGCGATGTTTCTTATTTCCATGCTATTTTGTCGAATTATTATATAAAATGAGGCTCTATTTGATAGAAAAGACCCTCAACCGAGGGTGTTTCTTGTTGTCCATTAAAACAAAAAAAGGCCTTTATGTCAATTTGAACCATATAATTGACTATTTCCATAAATATGTTACTTTTTTTCTGAAAAGTTCTTTGCCAAACTCTTCCGAAATCTGGCCTGCAAAGGCAAGTGCGCGGACTATGGTTCGTAGTACATGGGTGCGAAACCCCTTATTCGCCCGAAGGCAATTGGAGATAAATATGAAAAAAAGAAAATACTTTCAGGTTGCTCCTGAAATACTTAGCCACACTATAAAAGATATGGCTTGGCATCTCAGAATGCTGATCAGATTTATAAACCGTCTTAGTGCTGTCCAGGTGCAGAAGCTGGTGACGAGAGTCTATTACGCCCTCTTTGTTCCACTCATTATTGTAAGCACGACCTTGGCGGTATTGATACTCAATCATTCTTACTTGCAAATGCTGCTTGAGGCACCATTCGGTGTAGTCATCTGCTTTTTTGTTTTTGCGGCACTGACTGCGGTGCTTCTCATCTTTCTACCAGGTTGGCTTTCGCAAGCTACCAGAAAAATCAGCGAGGTGGTTAAGAAGGCCAATGACCTCAAGCAAATCGTGGAGGTGAATGGAGGCAATGAAGTACGCATCTCCGACTCCGATAACTTTGTCGGGGAAATTCGGAACTCATTGGTACATTGCCAGAAGCAGATTTTGAAAATTGAGATTGAAGCAATAGCTCAGAAGAGCAGGATAACAAATAACGCTCTTTCTCCAGAGGGCCGCGAGTTGGCAGCTGTTCGGCATAAATTGGCTTCCTTCGAACTCCATCATTATTTTGTTTTAAGCAACAAAATACTCGAAATGGCGCGAGAGTTCTTCGGCAATCGAGTTGATGGTAGTAAAGGCACAAAGCAGTTTAGTGATTCTGCGAAGGCCCAAATAACCACTGACCAGGCGTTAAAAAATGGTGAGGTTGGCTGATCAGAGACGGCATAACACTTTCTCAAACCCCTTTCTTGGCAGAAGGGGTCTTTTTTATAAATAAATGACCCGCGTTTCCTGTGAAAGGCGAGTCATTTTTGCGGGGACATTTTGTCCTGTTGTTCGGTAGTCGAACCGTTTTTTTCTTTGAATCCTTGTGGATACTTCTCCATCATGAGCGAGACGGCTTGCAAGTACACATTACCTGGTACCTTCTTTCCTTTGCCTATGAGGAATATTGCTCTCTTTGGTTCATCCAGAAGCCATTCAGTGCCGTTAAAGATCAGGGAACATTTTTTCACACAACTGTTTCTGTGATAGCACGCCACGTCGACCCTGCTCGCACTTCCTGCTCCGTGAAAATTATTAATTAAAAACTTCGGACACTTGGGGTCTTGTTCGGCCGTTCCTTGCTGAATGAATGCCAGAAAGGAAAATTCTTTTGCTGTCCAGTCATAGACAACAAATTGTGATACTTCCATAAGTTGCCTTTGTTTGGGGTTGAGTATTGAAATGTTTTACTGGCAACTATTATACCATTTTATAGAGGGTCTCGTCCTTGGATGATTCGTATAAGAAATATGACGATGGCCACGATCAACAGAATATGGATGAAGCCTCCAAGTGTATAGGAGGTAATAAGGCCTATGGCCCATAAAATAAGGAGAATGACTGCAATGGTGATAAGCATATTGATTAGTTAATTATGAATAAAATACAATCCAACAGCAGTTTAGCAGCACATTATTCCGCTTCGAACTCCTCTTCATCAAGGGGCCCTGAATGCACGCCGCTGCAC
>JARIHA010000015.1 GCA_029288475.1 Candidatus Tayloriibacteriota bacterium
AAGATGGGCCGCCGTTGAACCCGTGGTTTATCCAGTTAACAATATCGTCAGTCATTTTGGCAATGAATGCCTTTGAAAGTTGCTTGAAGATGCCGTTCTGCACGCACTCTTTTGATGCAATACTATTTAATGCTTTGGCGGCAGAAATTGTTTGGTCTAGAATACTCTGGCTGTAGACAGGTACATTGGTTGCAGAGTCTACTGCACCTTGGGCCTTCCCTTGTACTTGTGTTGCAGTACCGGTTGGATCCGCACAGGTAAGGCTGAGTCCGGCCGCTTCAACTTTTTCTGGAAAAAGAAAGGTGCTGAAATTAGAAACACAAAGCAAAGAAACGAGAGCAAGGGCGATTCCTCTCTTGCAGGTTTGCTCGAACGCTTTTTTTGAAATGCTCACAGGTTTCATAATTATATAGCACTACTCTGTTTGGGTTAAGGGATAACCCGCTTCATTCCGCTCAAAGACAATGTTCTTGTCTGTGAAGTATCCTCCTAGGGCTTCCAGTGCGCTTTTTAGGTCGGATGCACTGTCTGAATAATTGGTCACACCACGGAGAGAGAGTACTGGATCATCGTACATTTTCCTCATATCCTGGATGTTTGAGAGCACGCGGCTCAATGCATTGATGAATTGAATGTGAACATCAGCAGCACTTTTTGGAACTCGGAGCGAAAGTTCCGCTTTGAGAATATTTGTATATCCAGTAATTATGGGATCAAGTTTTTTTATTTCCTCAGTGTCGTTTGTTTGAATTGAGGTATCAACGATCTCAAGTTCGCTTTTCGGCTCAGTTGAAGAATATTTAGTGACGATTTGTTCAAGATTATTTCCATAAGCGCGGACGGTATCGTTGTCATCTTGTTGGTTTATCGCAAGGCTTCCTGTGGTATAGAGATTGTAATCTGTCTGGAAGGCTGAACTTTGAACAACGTTGCTGATCAGGGTGTCTCTTGTTGTAGCATCTATTTCGCCATTTGAATCTCGAAGTGCAAGGTATTTTGTAAAAATATCACGGGCTACAAGTTCAGTGTTGGTAAGAGGAATATTATTGTCCGTGGTTTTTAAGGTAGCAGGCTGATCGCTCGTGCTGTTTTGGCTTGATAAACCAGGGTTTTTTCCTTCAGCTACCTTTTCACCATCACTCATTCCGTCACCAAGCGTGTCAGGATTGTATGGATCAGTGTTCCAGAGAACTTCTTGCCAATCCTGCAGACCATCGCTGTCAGAATCTTTTTCAGAGAGCAGTTTTGCCTTTAGTAGATCGGAGTTTTGTTGTTCGATAGGTGAAGGTCCTTGTTCCGCCGCTTCGATAGTAGTTTTGGACGTAAAATGAAAAGCAAAAGCAAGACATCCGATGCCAATTATCAGGGCAAAAATTATCGGTAGTTTATTTCTTTTTTTGCTCGCCTTTTCCATAGCAATTGTGGCTTCATTATATCAGAATTACTAGGCTATTATGCATTTCTGTTTCTTTTTTCTGTGGATAGCAGATGCTATACTAAAGGCACTCTATGATCATGAAGAAAAAAACTACAAATTCTTTTTTTTATTTCTCTTTTTTGGTGTTTTTTTCTTCAGTTATTTATTTTTTTTCTGTTTCTTCGTTTGTTCTTGCTCAACTTCCCTCTTCTGTGGCCCAAAATCAGTTCAATGTCAGCCTAAGACAGGGTGATGGCAGTAATGATGTACTTGCTCTTCAACAAATCTTGAATACTGATAGGGATACTCAGGTTGCGGTGTCAGGTCCTGGCTCAAAAGGGAGTGAAACGCCGTATTTTGGGCCTGCTACAAAGGATGCTGTCGTTCGCTTTCAGAATAAGTATTCTTCAGAAATTCTAATCCCATCTGGTTTGGCTCAGGGAAATGGTTTTGTAGGGTTCTTAACAAGAAAAAAGCTTAATTCTCTTGCCTTGATGGCTGTTAATGCGTCTAATTCTAGCGATACTCCTGACTTAACTGTATCAACGGTTGACTCAAACGTGGCTTATTTTAAGAATATATTCAAAAACAGTCCTAATTCATTGGTAATTGCAAAAGCTTCCGGTATTAGCGGATTATATGGCTCAATGTTGGTTATTTATGGTTCTGGCTTTACTGATACAGATAATACTGTTCATTTCGGTGACTCCAATACTATTCTGCATGTGCCAGGAATCGAAGGCGTAAAGCTTTCTTTTGTTGTTCCGGCCACAATTCCTTTAGGAAAATATGCGATATGGATAACAAATCAGAATGGAACAAGCAATAAAAACCTTTTCTTCATAATTATTGATAAAAACACAGTACAACCGACTATTAGCTCTATTTCGCCTGTTTCTGGACCTGTTGGCACCCTGATTACTGTAATGGGAAGTGGTTTTAGTAAGGAAAACAACGAATTACTGTCCCCGTATGGCTCAATTGAAGGTCTTACTTCATCAGATGGAAAAACGATAAGCGTGAAATTCACTTATCCGAACTTTGAAAAGATTCAGCAATTGAAGAATGAAGGGAAAAAAATAAATGATCTGAGTCTTCCCATCCCTATTGGAATTATAAATAATAACGGCGCTAGTCAGGAAGATATTCACTTCACTCTCACGGTAAAAAAACAATAAAATGAAAAAAATATATTCAATAAAAAAAATAATCACTCGGCAGAATTGTGCTATTGCTGCTTCGATGGTAATTGCTTTCGGCATCATACTTACGGTTTTGTTTTTTAAGAAGGAGCAGACTCAGGCATCCGTTGGTTTGCCTTTTGGCGGCACGATAAATGATGCAGAGTATTGCTGTGATGGAAGCATTTATCTCGTTGTCGGCACTCCTCGGCCGGGCGCAGTTATCTTTAGTCCTTATATTTCTAGGTTATATAAATATTACGAAATTTTTACTCCTGGACCGTGGGTTTTGGGCGATGCTATACCGGGTGGTTATTGCGATTTAGTGGATGCTGACTGTGAGGGCGGTGTTCCTGGAAATACCATCATCCAAGTTGGTACTAGTGTTTAATTTGTTAGCGCACCATACATTTTTTTCCAGTCATCCAAGGTAAGGTCTTCTGCCCTTACCTTTTCGTTTAGACCGAGACGTCCAAAAATATCTGTCCGTTTCTCCGTGGGTATTTCAAGATTCTGTGCAAGCATTTTTCTCTTGTGCTGGAATCCCTTTTTTACCAACTCAAAGAATTTTTTTTCCTTGTCATTAATTGTTTTAATAGCCACAGTGCTCGGAAGGTCGCCGAAGAAATTTTTTGAAATAGTATCAATGAGTAGGATTGCTGAGTCTACTTTAGGTTCAGGTGAAAAATATTTTGCTTGTACGGTACTTATATACTTCGGCATACCGTAAGCTTTAACGCTTATTGAGAGGATACTTTCTTTTGCCGAGTGATCAGCGGTATTGTTTTTTCCGACAATACGTTTCGCCACTTCCTTTTGTAGCATAAGAACCATCTTTGATGGTTGAACCTCCCCACTTAGGAAAATTCTAAGAAATTGACCGGTAATATAGTAAGGAATGTTTGCGATTATTTTATACTGACCTGCCAATAAACCTATATCCTCAGGCTTAGTTTCTAATATGTCCGCATGCACAATTTCTAACTTATTTTGAGCGACTTGTGAAGAGAATTGTTCATTGAGGAGTCCGATCATTCGGTCGTCTTTTTCAACCGCAATCACTCTTCTGGTCTTTTCTAGGAGCGCCTCGGTTAGGACTCCTTTCCCAGGCCCGACTTCAAGAACACTATCATCATGCTGAAGTGTGGCCGCTTCTAAAATTTCATGAACCGCCAGTTTTGATTTTAGAAAATTTTGTCCTAATGATTTTTTTGCCCAGATTTTCATATTAATCGAAGAAGATTACTCTTTCTCTTCCTGTGCCGTTGTGATCCCCACTTCCGTCATCTATCGATCCGTCTCGGTGAACAAGTTCGATAAGCGCATCATCAATATCAGAGATGAATTCTGATGGAATGTTTATATGCTTGGATCCGAAGATGGTGCGAACGCCAGTGAAGGTGAGAAAAAGTTTTTTCTTTGCGCGCGTAAGCGCTACATAAAATAGACGACGCTCCTCTTCTGATTGTTCCTCACTCACTCGTTCCTCAGTCAGTCTTTTATGAGGAAAGAGGTCTTCTTCTAGCCCTGAGACAAACACGTTCTCAAACTCAAGTCCTTTTGATGCGTGAACGGTCATAAGTTTTACCGCATCCTTGTTCTCCTGCATCTCATCCTGGTCCGATTGCAGGGCCGCTTCTTCGAGTAATTTTTCAACTCCCTCTTGAGGAGAAAGGTGATCGTATTTTGTAGCAAGAGTCACAAGCTCTTGAAGGTTTTCCAACCGCTCCATGTCTTCCTCAGTTCCTTTTCGAAACTCATCTTCCATGCCTGTTTCTTTGATAACCAGTTTCATTAATACTGAAGTTTTTTCTTTTTCTGTAGTTTCTTTTATTTTTGCGAGAATTGCTCTGAAGCGTTGTATTTTTTCTCGCACTGCCCCGCTTAGTTCATTCTCCTGTCCGGAGAGGATTTTAAGGAGAGTTACTTTCCCAATTCCCCTAGCCGGGGTATTGATAACGCGTTTTATGTCAGCCAATGATTCAGGATTTATTGCCGCGCGAACATAAGAAAGTGCATCTTTGACCTCTTTTCTTTCAAAGAAGCGGGTACCAAGAAGCTGATAGTGCACTCCATGAGCAAGAAAAGCTTCTTCCAGTATTCGAGATTGGAAATTCGCTCGGAAAAGCACCGCTATTTCATTAAGAGGTGTACCTTTTTCGCCTAGTTCCTTTGATTTCGCGGCTATAAAGTGTGCTTCGTCGTTTTCATCATATCCTTCAAAAAGACCTATTTTTTCTCCCGTACCGTTCTTGGTGAATAAGTTTTTTTCTCTGCGATGGCGATTCTTTTTGATGATAGTATTTGCAGCAGTAAGGATCGTTTGGGTTGAACGATAGTTTTGTTCAAGAAGAATGACGCGTGCATCGGGATAATCCTTTTCGAAATCAAGAATGTTTCTGATATTTGCACCTCTCCAGCTGTAAATATTCTGATCGATGTCTCCTACCACGCAAAGGTTTCGATATTTCTGGGCAAGCATTTTTGAAATGCTGTATTGCACTTGGTTGGTATCTTGGTATTCATCAATATGGATGTATTTCCATTGTTCCTGATATTTTTCGAGCACTTCCGGATGGTTTCTTAGGATAACTGCTGTTTTTAAAAGAAGGTCGTCAAAATCTAGAGCCTGCTCTTTTCGTAAGGTAGCTTCATATCGTTTCCATACCGAGAGAACAATATTTGAAAAATATTCCCGTCCCACTACTTCTTGGTATTTTTCAACAGTTCGCATGTTTCCTTTTTCTGCTGAGATAGCCCGCTGAAATTTTCCGGGTTCAAACTTTTTTGGATCCAAATCCTCTGCTATTATGGCTTCTTTTATGGCTCGATAGGAATCACTCTTATCATAAATACTGAAGTTACGGGTTAGACCTATGAGTCGGGCATTTTCTTTGATGATATGCACTCCAAGAGAGTGAAAAGTGCTCACGAAAGGTTTTTCATTGAAAGAAACTGGTAAATTTAGCTCTGGATCAGATGAAATAAGATTCATCACACGATTCCTCATCTCTTTCGCGGCTTTGTTGGTAAAAGTAATCGCTAAGATGTTGTGGGGAACCACTCCTTCTTTTATCATGTGAAGGATTCTGTGGGTGATCGTTTTTGTCTTCCCTGCTCCAGCTCCGGCAAGTATAAGTAAGGGTCCATTTTTATGCTGGACAGCTTCTTTTTGTTCAAAATTTAATTCATCGAGGTAATTCACAAAGGTACTATAGCATGGAGATGCTGCTTTCCTAAAAGGAGATCTTTCTCGGCTATTTTTTGTTCAACTTTTGTTAAAAAAAGAGCATTTTTTTGAACATTTCCTTATCCCCAGCTTATCCTTTTTTCGTTTGACTTTACTCTTCCATAGGATACACTTATTTAATCCTGTTATTTCAGAAGAGACCGATAATTTTTATGGCTCAATAGAGCCATATTTCAGAAGATACTGCGTTATTATCATATAAAATAAGCCTATTTTGACTAATCTACAGGACCCTTGTACCGATGCCTCTAAAACGGCTAAGAATAAGGCGAAAAAGCATTTTTACTCCCTAGCTGTTCTTGTTCAGCTGTTTTTTCTTTTTGCACTCATTTCTTTACCAAGTCCAGTACGTGCTGGATTTTTTTCTGTCGTTTCTCAGCTTTTTGCTTCGACCGATAAAACTGCTTCTGTTGGAAACAATTTTAACTCACAAAACATACCTCTTCTTAAGGCTGATCTGAGTCCTAATCCTCAGTATGGTAAGGGTGGTGGAGACGTGTCTATTGTTGGTGGAGATGCGTTGGTACCTGAAAATGGTCCATTAGGAGCAGCGGCCGACATAAGTGATCAGCCTTTGAACCAGATAAGTCTTTATGTAGTAAGAAGTGGGGATACTCTTTCTCAAGTGGCAAAGATGTATGGGGTTTCAGTAAACACTATAGTTTGGGCAAACAATTTAAAATCTCAAACTCTCAGTGAAGGACAGACACTCGTCATTCTTCCTGTCTCAGGAGTTCTTTATACGATTAAAAAGGGAGATACGTTGAAATCTATTGCAAAAAAATATAGCTCTGACGTAAATGAAATCATGCAGTTCAACGATATTGCTTCAGATAGTGATTTAGTGATTGGACAAACGGTTACTATTCCTGATGCTGAAATTGATACGCCGGTATTGCCAGCACATAAAGTGGTGATTCCTTCTGGAAATCAGCCGACAGAGAAGCTTCGTGATGTGGGAACAATAAATTACATTGGTTACTATGCAAAGCCAGTAGTCGGGATTAAAACCCAAGGTCTTCATGGATATAATGCTGTAGATATTGGTGCTCCGATCGGTACTCCTATTTGGGCTTCTGCGGATGGCGTTGTTATTGTTTCTAAAATGGGAGGATGGAATGGTGGGTACGGAAACTACGTAGTTCTTCAGCACAATAATAATACTCAGACTTTATATGCCCACATGAAGGAAACAGTTGTTTCTGTCGGGGAGCATGTTTCACAAGGACAGACAATTGGGTATGTTGGACTTACCGGTAAGACAACTGGCCCCCATGTACACTTTGAAGTACGAGGAGCGGTAAATCCTTTTCAATAAGAATTATTGATTCATTCGGGAACGATATTGTGCGGCCTCTAGGATGTGATTTTTTTCAATATTATTTTCATTTGCAAGGTCTGCAATAGTTCTCGCTATTTTTATTACGCGGTAATAACCTCTTGTTGAAAGTTGAAGTCCCCCGGCTATTTTATCTAGGGTACTTTTTACTTCCCTGCTTAGTTGAATACTTTTTTTAATATCAAGTGAGCTCATTCCCCCATTTGTACTTGTTGGGCTGTTTATTTTTTTAAATCTTTGCTTCTGAATATTGCGCGCAAGTATTACGCGCTTTTTTATTTCTAAAGTGCTTTCGTTTGAGTTGATGGTAGATAAGAGATCATGCTTCTGGTTGTCTACTTTTATCCAAAGGTCGATTCTGTCACAAATCGGATCTGAAATCTTTTTTCGGTACATCTCTAAACTATTTTGGCTACATTTACATAATTTTTCTTTAGAGCCTAGGTTTCCACATGGGCAAGGGTTCATTGCTGCGATAAGAATAAAATCAGCCGGAAAAAGGGCACTACTCTTTGCGCGTGAAAGCGATAGTTGTTTTTCTTCTAGTGGTTGTCGCAAAGATTCGATTACTCTCCGGTCAAATTCGGGAAATTCATCAAGAAACAATACTCCCCTATGCGCGAGGGTTATTTCTCCTGGACGCATTGAGTTGCCTCCTCCGATTATGGCAGATGCCGAAGAGGTATGATGAGGGGCACGCATCGGAGGTACAATAATAAAAGGGTCAGTTAAAACACTAGCTACTGAATGGATAGCGGTAACTTCTAGAATTTCTTCATAAGTAAGAGGAGGAAGAATATGTTGAAATGCTTTTGCAAGCATTGTTTTTCCTGTACCAGGTGGGCCATAAAGCAGAATGTTGTGGCGGCCCGCGGCGGCTATTTCCATAACTCTTTTTACTGTTTCCTGTCCTTGTATATCTGAGAAGTTTACTGAGCTGTCTTGATTGCTTTCAGAAAGTACTTCTTTGAGACAGTTTTCTTCATTTTTTTTCTGTTCTGGTGCGATAATCATTTTTCTTTGAAGATGTTCTACCAGTTCTCTGAGGGTGTTTACGCCATAAATGAGGATTCCCTTTATTAGGGCTGCTTCTCGGGTATTTTCTTTTGGTACATATACTTCGGTAAATCCTTTTTGGCGCGCCTCTAGAACGAGAGCGATCACTCCCCTAATCTTTTTTACCTCTCCGTCGAGAGACAGTTCACCAAGGAACAATCTTTTGCTTTCTTCAAATGAAATATCATTGGCAGCTTTCAAATACCCGATCGCTATTCCTAGGTCGAAGTGAGGACCCTCTTTTTTAATGTCTGCGGGAGCCAAGGAAACGACGATCTTTTGATTTTTTTGTTTTGGCGAGGTAAAACCAGAATTTTTTATTGCTGCAGAGATTCGGTCCTTGGCTTCTTCTACTGCTCTGTTTGCCAAGCCAACCAAGGAAAAAGAATGAAGTCCTCTAGACAAGTCCACTTCAATATCGACGATATGAGCTTTTAAAAATGAAATCTGTGCGCTGTGTACTTTGGCAAAGCTCATCTGGAGAGTTTACTCTTTTTGTATGAAATACTTTTAAAGC
>JARIHA010000033.1 GCA_029288475.1 Candidatus Tayloriibacteriota bacterium
AAGAATGAGTTAATAAAAGCCTTTTACCTATATCGATTGATTCTTATCGTAGCTTCCCGGAAGGACACTCAGCGCTGTTGGGGGAAGAAGCCGAAGGAATGGTCGTCCTACGATGTAGCTGTCCTTCAGTGGTCCCCAGAAGCGTGAATCGGAGCTGGCAGGGCGGTTGTCTCCCATTACAAAATAATCATTTTCTCCCAACACTGTAGTGAAATCATCACCTCCAGCAGAGTGATTGATGACATAGGGCTCGTTGAGGTCGATTCCCTTAGGGTTTGCGTTGTTGATTATGATGATCTGACCGTTTCTGGATTCGATTGTCTCGCCAGGAAGACCAATAATACGCTTTATATAGTAGGTTTTTTGCAGAGGATCACCAGGATATTTAAATACAATGACGTCGTCGCGCTGTGGTTTATGAAAATCATAGCTCACCGTGTCTACGATGAGGTATTGGCCGTTTTTAAATGTTGGGTCCATTGATGAACCGCTCACTACAAAAGGTTTTGCAATGAAGAGTCTTATAGGAAGGAAGATAATGAGGATGATGAATGCAAATCTAAAAATTTCACCGTAGGATTCTTTCTTGCTTTGCTGAGGTACATCATTTGAATCTACGGGAGTAATTTTTTTTTGATCTGTATCCATAGAAATGATTTATTCATAAATTTTATTACAGAAAGGTGTTTGACACAAGTGATTTTAATGTGTCGTGGAGCTTTTTTTCTTTTTTTGCGTGCGATTTGTTGTGGTGATAAAATACAGGAATCGAATTTTTTGCGAATTTTAATTATTTTTTTTATTAATTCATCATCGTTACTTCACTGTATGGCATATATAATTGTTGGCTTGGGGAATCCGGGAGAAGAATATGAAGACACGAGACACAATGTAGGGAGAATTGCGCTGGAAGCATTCAGAAAAGCGAATGATTTTTCAGAATGGGATAAAGACGGACGATTAAATGCCTTTGTTTCCAAGGGAGAATTGTCTAAAGCAAAAAAAAGCGGAAAAATCACTCTCGTTGAGCCTGAAACTTACATGAACAAGTCAGGAGTTAGCGTAAAACCGCTCATCACCAGCGCCAAAAAGGCCGAAGAGCTCATTGTTATTCATGATGACCTTGATCTGGCATTAGGAAAGATGAAGGTTTCTTTTAATAAGAGTTCGGGCGGACATAGGGGAGTAGAATCAATTATAAAAGCAATAAAAACCGAGGGCTTTACTCGTGTTCGAGTGGGTATTTCAGCTGCCAGTGCAAAAGGAGTAGTTAAGAAGCCAAAAGGCGAGGAGGCAGTCAACGATTTTATTATTGGAAAATTTAAGCCAAAGGAGATGGAAATAATGAAGAAAGTCGCAAAGCAAGTAGCTGAAGCTTTGGAAATGATCATTACTGAAGATAGGCAGAAAGCCATGGGAGTTTTCAATCAGTAAGTAGTATAGGTTTCTCCACAAAATAAAAAACAAGAGTTATAAAAAATACTTTCTCTGTCCCAAGAGTGAGGACTTCGAAAGTATCTTTTTGTAACTTTTCTTTCTAGTGGAGCTTTACTTACTAATGAAGTTGAACTTTTTTAGGGATAGTATTTGCTTTTTTGTGATTGCGCAGAGTTTCCATTCTCGATTTTATCAAGCCTCATCTCTACCTTATCTAGTCGCGTTTCTATTTGATCGAGTCTTGCTTCTATCCGCTCAAATCGTTCGTCTATTTTGGCGAACTTTTCATTTATTCTGTGTTCCATGTCAGCAAAGCCGTTTTGGATCATTCGGGCCAATGCTTCGAACTTTTCATCCACAATTCTTTCAAATTCATTAATTTTCCTGTCAATTTTATCATCCAGATAATTGAACTTATCATCAAGGCTTTGTAGAGTAATTTCTTTGTTCTCGATCATGAATACAGTATACCTTTAGATAAAAAACACGGAACTTATCAATGATAAAAAAGTATTTTCTAACACAAAAATTATGAAGAAAAAATGAATTTCTTATTCTCAAGAAACCTCTGCTAGGTATGATTTTTTTACCGTTTCTGCTCCCACTCGCATTTTTACGAAAAATTATATTCTTGTGGTGAAAAGTTTTTTGCCAAGCATCCAAAGAGGCACAATAGAAAACACTAAAAAGCGCTTCGAAGTCCTCACTCTTAGCTTGGGACGGAGAAAGCGCTCTTTTAGTGTTTTTTGTTGTTTTCGCTTGTTACTTCTTATCAACAAACGCTAGTGCCATTTTCTGTTCCTTTGGATCGAAGAGAGTGATCTTGAAGGTGTAGGTTTTGCCTAGTTCCAATTTTTCTCGAAGCTTTTCTTCGTTTCCGAATTCAGAAATGTGGACAAGTCCGGCAATTCCTTCTTCGATTGAAGCTAGTGCTCCATGCTTGTTGTATTTGATGACTACTCCTGAAACTACCTGATCTTTCTTGTATTTCTTCTCAGCGTCTTTCCAAGGATTGTCCTTGAGTGCCTTGATAGAAAGTGAGATCTTTCCTTCCTTGATCTCGATGATCTTCACCTTTACTCGGTCTCTTACCTTAAAGAGAGCCTTTGGATCCTCAACGAGTGACCAATTGATCTCAGAAATGTGGACAAGTCCTTCTAGTCCGTCCTCGATCTTCACGAATACGCCGAAGTCTACGATTCCGGTAACTTCGCCGTCGAGAACTTCACCTACCTGGTATTTCTCGATGATCTTTTCCTTGTCTTTTTGTTCAGGGCTCTTCTCTGAGAAGATGAGCTTTCCTTCCTTAGGAATTGCAGAGATGATTGATACGGCGATCTTCTGACCGACGAGTTTCTTCAATTCTTCAAGTATCTTATCCTTGTCTCCATCTGATACTCGAGGATAGTGTTCAGTCTTAAGTTGTGATGCAGGAAGGAAACCCTGGATGCCTTGCCATTCAATGATAAGTCCTCCTTTGTTTGCTTCTCGCACTGGCAATTCGAGGATCTTCTTGTCTCGGATCGCTTCCTCAGCTTCGCTCCAAATGATCGCCTGACGAGCTTCCTTGAGAGAGAGTTCGATGTAGCCGTCCTTGTTGTCGACTTCAGTGATCTTTGCGGCAATGCTGTCGCCGATATTGATCTTCTTTATAATATCTCGAGCCTGGATGTATTCTCGTCCGTAAATGATACCAGTTCCGATAGGGGAAAGGTCAATATATACTCCAGTCTTGTCTATTGCGATTACCTTTCCTTCTATTAAATCTCCAATGTTTGCAGGCGCTGCGCTCTCAGCAATGAGCTGATTCATGAAATGATCCTTTTTTGATGCTGTCTGAGCGGCAACTTTCTCTGCTTCTTTCTCTTTCTTGCTCTCTTTTTTAGGCTTTTCTGCCTTTTCAGTTGCTTTTTCTTTCTTTGGAGCAGTTTCGGCTTTCGGTTCTTTCTTTGCCTCTTTCTCTGTTACTTCTTTAACTGCGTCCATTGTTTCCTCTTCTTTACCGTCCTTTTTATCTTTTTTTCGTAATGTAAAAAATGCCATAAATGCTTGAATTTAAGGTCCGTTTGCCTTTGTTTTTTAAGAGGCGAAGCGGGGTTACGTTAAACTCGGGTTATTAATTGCCTTTTTCATTCAAATGAGTGAAATCCTCTATAAGGTCATATGAAATGACCAGAGGACAGGCTTGGGGCTAAGTATATGCAAAATACTGAATTTGTAAAGAAAAAGGCGACATTGCTGTCGCCGTGGGGAAAACTATAAAAATGGCAATTAGACTTGCGCAAGCTCTTCGAGAACTTCCTGTTCAGGAGGTTCCGGATAGACTGACCCGTCGTCCAACCGGTAGAACCACGCTAGGGCGACGATAAGCATCAAAGCGCCCATGCTTTGATAGCCAGGATCAATCGCCCCAGTGCTGCCAGCAATGCGCCGGGTTAGATAAATCTTGATCCGACGCAAATGGGCAATACCCTGGCAGGGAGGCTTCATTGTTGATGCGCCGGTGAGTGATCTCAGAAGAAAATATTGTTCCTCAGGCCTTCCTGGGGTCGATTTCAAGTAGTTGAGAAAGTCACCTTCAGGTCCGATTTTTTCCAGTGATCGATCGTGAGTTTTTTTAAATCCGTTCAGGAGCTCAGGGGATTTCGTTATTTCTTGCTGAAGGACGAAGGCGCGCCGGATGGTATCTTCCGGAATATCTTCGGTTGATGAGAGCCGTCGGATGTCGATTTCCTCTTGGGCAGGCGCGGCCGGAATCAGTGTTTTTAAAAGGCCAGAATGAATTTCACTATGAAGGGTCGAGGTTTGCATTTGTGGAGCAGGATGGGGGGTTGTTTTTTAATGTCCAATTACTAACTACCGGAGAATATTATCTTTCAGGTGAAATAATTTGTCAAACGAAAAACTGTTCTGGTATACTGTCTGTATTATGGTAATTACATATCTTGGAGGAGAGTTCGTGAAAGCGCAGTTTGGAGACATCGTGTTGGCGTTTAATCCCGTTTCAAAGGATTCAAAATTAAAGGCATCACGCTTTGGTGCGGATATTGCTTTGGTAAGTATCAATCATCCAGATTGCAATGGTGCAGACCAATTAGAGTTTGGTGAGAAAAAGCCTTTCCTCATTTCAGGACCTGGTGAGTATGAGATCAAGGGAGTGTTTGTGAAGGGCTATAAATCAAAATCCGAATTTGGCGGCATGGAAAAGATCAATACTATTTACATGCTCTCACTTGATAGCATCAATATTTGTTATTTGGGTGCCTTAGGTTCTGCTGATATTGGAAGTGAGACAATGGAGGCACTCGACGATATCGATATTTTGTTTGTGCCAATTGGAGGGGAAGGAGTACTTGATGCAGCATCTGCCTACAAGATGGCGGTAAAGCTTGAACCAAAACTTATTATTCCAATTCACTACGGAGAAGTTGGAGACAAGGCAGCTCTCAAGACTTTCCTT
>JARIHA010000040.1 GCA_029288475.1 Candidatus Tayloriibacteriota bacterium
ATTGACCACTTAGGATTTCTTTCTTTTTTCCAAACAATAATTAGATTTTTACAAAAATCCCCAGGATAAAGGGTATTATTTGCATAGAAATAACCAATTTCAATCCATGTTGCTTCTGAAGGTGCAATACCAGGATTTGCAATAAAAAATTGAGCCGCCTTTACTCCTTTTAAATCAGCAGGAAAATAAGTATCTGGGGAAGATTGGTCAGAATGAATTTCCCAATCATGAAAATCGCACTGCCCCATATCACTGAAGGTGTTCTTCCAATTATTATCATGCTCGTTCGACTGCCCTGCCAAATAGACTCTAATTTTTTTCATTTGGAATAATTATGCTTTGGTAACTTCGGCCAACCACCCTTTAATGATCTGCCTGCACGTCTCTTGTTCTTCTTTTTCATAAAAAGAATGCGGTGCACCTTCAATTATTTTCATACTCTTTTTTCCTTCAGGAATAGCGTCAAAGAGAATTTGCGTATGATCGGGCGGACAACTTTCATCTTTTGAACCAACGATCAAAAGCGTAGGCATTGTTAATTTCTTTGCACGTGGAAGAAGGTTGTGATTGAGACGCTCTTCCATTTGACGCCAGTGCTGTATTTTTTTGTCTCCCCCTTTCCCAATACGAATCAAAATTCCTTCTTTTTTCCATTTTTCCAAACCCTCTGGATCCCTTCTTCTATAAGCCTCAAATGAAAGTTCACCCGATACAACCGGAGCAACTGGCACCAAATACGCAACCTCATCAGGATAGTTTTCAGCATATCGCGCTACCGAATAGGCTCCTTTAGAATGTCCTGCCAACGCAAGCGGCACTTGAAACCAACTCTGTTTTTGTGCCCACTTCACGACATCTTCCAGATCTTCGGAGAATGTGGTCAATGTGGATTTCTCAAAATCCCCTTCACTTTCACCAAACGAATTCGGCGTGTCAAAATTAAAGGTTTGAAATCCCGACTCAAGAAACGCCTCTTTCATTATTTGTACAGTTGCGGTCTTCCTATTTCCTCCCCACCCATGCTGAACAATACAGGTACCCTTAAGAGCACCTGAAGGCTTCTCCAATTCGCCTACGACTTTCTGATTTTTTCTATTTTTTAGTTCGATTATCATGATAATTATTCTGTCGTTTCAGCATCCCTGATCATTTCTATTTCAGGGATGTCTTTGCCTGAAGGAAATACGTCTATAGAGTTTGTGGGCAGAAGATTACCCTTCTTAAACCCAAACTTCTCATAAAAAGAAATTGCATTGTCGTTATAGACCGCCACGGTGAGTTTCGTTGGTTTTGTTTTATCAGAATACTGCAAGGCTTGCTCGATGAGTCTCGTGCCGATTCCCTGTCCATGAAAATTTGGCAGGACATAAAGCGAACGGATCTTATTGCACTCTTCGCTTCTTTCCGCAGAACAATATCCTACGACGGTTGCTCCGTCCTTTGCAACCCAAAATTTTGCCAGAGAATTGGGATTGCCTATCACCTCTCTCCTGCTTCCAACCCTCTCGGCGCTGTAAAAATTTTCTGCGAGAATATCCTCTCTCGTAATACCATGTTCTTCATTGGGATAAGTGGCGAGCCATGTTTCTTCCTGCACGGCAGAAATACCCCGCACATCATCTAGCTCTGCCTCAACCACTTCTATTTTGGGCTTCTCATTGTTCTCAAGGTTTTCCATAGTATTTTAATTTTACAATCGAAGTAACTAATTTACTATCCTTGCAATCCCATTACTTGCATCAACTTCAATATCGTCCCCATCTTTTATAACCTGCGTGCCAATCTTGGTCAAAATGACGCAAGGGATTTTAAACTCACGAGATACAATAGCAGTATGCGAAAGAAGGCTACCTTGATCGGCAACAATAGCAATTGAATCTTTGATAACTGCTGTCAATTCTGTAGTAGTATCTCGGGTGACCAGAACGGATCCTTTTATAAACTTACCTCTTTCAGCGGCGTTTGTAATGACACATGCCTTTCCGCGCACTTTTCCAGGATATGCAGTCTTACCTTTTAGTTCCTTAGTATTCCTAACTACTTCCTTCTCTACCAGAGTATCGAGCACATTAAAGGCTTCTGCCTCAAAATAAGCCGTGATATTATTATTTTCAAGAACTAAAGTAAAGTTCTTCTTTCTACTTTCGATAAAGCTACATTCTATCTTCTTTCCTGTCTTTAATAAATTAATAATTTCTTCGGGAAATAAAAAGCAGACATCAATCCAAGAATTTAATCCTATTCGACGACTGATCTCTACTAGTATTGCACGAGCAGAAAAAATACCTTCTACTAGACTATTCTTTGAAAAATCAAGTACCCCAAGAAACTCCTGCATCGCAAAAACCAAATCTCTGAAAAACTTACTGCTGGGGTGAGTTGCAAAAAAGTCTTTTTGCGCCTCGATAGTTTCCTTTAATCTCATATTGGGAGATTTTTGATCTTTCCATGCAATTCCCGCCTTTTGTAATTCAACAATCCTAACTAGAAGTTGCTCCTGGTATTCTTTTGCTGTCTTAGGCTCACCTAGGAATTCAGCATGAAACCATCCATATAAACGAACAAGTTCCTGCATTGTTTCCTTAAAAGTTGGAGTCGTGCAGAATTTTTTCCATAATACTTCTGTTGTATCTACATTTTTGTCACCATATTCTTTTTCAAAACTGTTTTGAATATCGTAAAGTATCTGTTCCTCTTTTTGAAGAGTTGTTAAAATGGTAGGAGTAAGAAGAAGTGCTGTGTACTCAATTATCTTTTCCTGTGAATTTTCAGCTCCCTTTAACAACTCCTTTAATTCCTTTTCAAAAATATCTTCCAAATCAGAGACATAAATGGCAAGCACCATTGGATGAAAAGTGCTCACGTATATTTGAAAGTACGTAGTAAAATATTCTATAAGAACCTCGTTGTCTTCTTTAACAAGGTCTTTTATAGAAAATGCCTTTATTTTTTGAACTGCCTTCCTATAACCATCATCAATAGCCTTAAAAAATTCCTTGGTATATCTACCTTCTCTTATTTCATGTTCTGTTACTTTCCTAAGTCGCTTTCGATCTTCACTATTATAATAAGTAGTAACAGCATATCCATTTCCGGTTTCAATACTTTTAGTGATTTGGGCTTTTGTTCCCGGCACAGAATGACGATATGACTCCAATGCGCCGTATGCATCAAGTAACGTTCTGTTTCGAATGCCGAGTAAAGAGTATGGTTTCATAAAACTTTTATTTATTTGATGATTGTAACATAATTACTCTTCCCTTATCCGCATCAACTTCTACCACATCACCAGTCTTGAGAACAGTAGTAGCAACTTGGGTACCAATGATACATGGCTTTTTTAATTCACGAGCAACAATGGCCGCATGACAGGTAATGCCTCCCTCGTCGGTTATAAACGCAGCAGCTTTTTTCATCACGGGAAAAAAGTCAGGACTGGTCATTTCCGTGACAAGAATTTCTCCTTCCTTAAACTCGGAAAACTGAGATTTCTGTAAAATGAGCCGAACCATCCCCTGCACTTTTCCGCGAAAAGCCGACATGCCCTTAAATTCCTTTTTCATTATTTTTCTCTCCTCTTTGCTCAAAGACAATTCAGCTCCTCCTAAAACCAAGCCATTATCACTCAACACCTTTTGCAAATCTACTCGATCATAGAGCTGATTATTATAATAAACATATCCTTTCAAACGAGACTTGATCTTGTCAAATTGATCAGCAGAAAAATCAGCATTCTCAAGGCTCATTATTTCTTGAGGAGTAATAATCTCTTCAGGTACCTTGATATTTGGCACTTCAAGAATAATAGCCATTGGTAGCCACCAAAGAATATAGTGGCGATAAAATTCTTTAAAATCAGCGAAAGTTTCTATAGTATTCTTTCCCATAACCCACGGCAAATGTTCATAAAAATCTTTCTTTGCTTTGGAAAAGTATTCAGGATCTGCATTGATCCTTTTTTCAATATTTTTTTCCCAAAAGTTTTGTGACAGATCGTACCAGACGGAAAACTTTTTACCCTGGCCATCATTAATAAAGAAAACGTGAGAATCATTCTGCCCTACCCATGGTTCCGAATGCTGAGTGCCGCTTTCGCACCAGCCAGCAACGCAAAAAAGAGAATAAGACCGCGTATAGACTTTTGATAAGGTGGTCATTATTATTTTTCAAATTTAGCATAATCCTAAAGCTCCACCTCCTGCCGCTTAAAGCCAAAGTTCTTTTCATCTATCAAGTAAAGTGAACTAGGCTTAAGCATATACCAGCTCGCACCCGGCCTGAGAATATCAGTTGGCTTATCCGGCACAGGAAGATTTCTTTTTATTAAGTACTGTTTGGCAATCTCAAAATCCAACTCAGCAAGCTTGCTTGCAACTCCTTCAAACTGAAGACCGAGATTGCCCTCTCCACTAGTAGTGCTGACCGTGATGCTTCCTGCCGCTTTGCCATTTAGTTCTAACGCTTTCGAATGTCGAGTGTTGGGCGAAGACATCCAGTAGAGAGTGAGACTGTCGTCGAAGACATAGATGACGTCAGCAACCCAAACGCCAACATCGTCTACCGTACCAAGGCTCATAAGATAGCCTTGCTGTAACACTTCTCGCGCTCGCTGACGGATGTCCATACCGAATTTAGTTTATAAATTTAAAAGTAGAAATACTTGTTTGAATCGGTTTCATCACAAGGCTGTCATAATTTTTAAAGAAATCTTGGCATTGATTGTACTTCAGATTGTTCGCCGCACTAAGATCAGGAGAATTTTTGTAGACGTCACAACCGTTTGTAGTCTCAGCTAGGTAACTTATTGTATATGCATTACCGCTACGAAACGTTGTGTAACTATAGGTAGTATTTGATTGACCAGCACCGATATCTGTACTCTTAGTTGCGCAAAACTTCACACCCCCAACAGTGAGGATGTTTGCAGAAATTGGCATACCCATATCGCCGACAGTTGTATAACAGCCATTAACATCCATTTTGGTGGTATCGGTGTTGCCTACAGTTGTCTGAACAATGAGAGAAGCAAAATTCGTGTTGAATTTTTCAGGATATTCAAACTGAATATTGTTGTTCTTATACACAGCCATGCCTGTTGCCGCATCTAGTCTGAAACCAGTACTGCTATCCCACTTGAATGTAGAAATAATCTTGTCAAACGTATCCTGCGATACAACCTGAAAATCTGCACTGAGAGTGACATAAGAATTGTTTTTGAATGGAAAATATGCATCCACATGATAAGGCTGATTTGTCACCGCACTGAGATAAACCAGTTCTTTGCCGTTCAAACCATTCACAGAAATGTCTTTTACAGAATAGATATATTTATCATTGGTCTTAAACCTAGCTATCATCTGATCAAATGTTTCATTCATCAAACCGGTGCCTTGAGGATTAGTATCTTGTTCGATTAAAACAGAAAAAGGCTGGGCGACTGAAGAATCAAAAAAGATAGAACCTAAGCCGCTGCTACCGTAAAATGTTTCATGCGGAATTTCCCATGCTGACGGATACTGAAATGCAATACCAAGATTATCATACTGAGCTGAACCGACAGGTATTGGTTGTGCAGTTTGAGATGGACTCGGAGTTGGGGTTGAGGTTTGTGTAGGAGTTGGAGTTTGAGTAGCATTCACCGCGACTTGCTTATCCGCATTGTCCTTATACAAATAGACACCTCCGGCAACTAATAATAAAGCGATGATCCCGATTAATAATGGAACCAAGAACCCTTTTTGTAAGTTTTTCATATGTCAAAACAATACCACGAAAATCGTGGTTAACCTATCTCTTACGTAAGGTACTTTTATTTATTCTCCTGCTGTGCCTGGAGCAGACCAGCTTTCACTTTTTTCGGCTTCTTTATAAGATTAAATTAGACCTACCGCAATGAAAATCACAACAGATATTTATATGTATGAGCACAAAAGACATGACTCTTCTGCAGTTTCTCAGGGACTTTCAGCTTGGAACCATTCTGGAAGCCGAGCATGGTGAAGATAATACCAACATTGAACTTTTTACGATTGGACTTACTCGTCCAATGGAAGTTGGCGAATTACCTTCCTTAGCGGCCAGCTACCTCATCCGTTCATGTTACCGACGAGTAAGCGTCACCCGTCAGAGTCATTTAGAAAACCTTCCAGTAGGTTTTGATATCGACTCAGGATTCACTTACTCATCTTTAGTAGTTGGTGAAGATGATGAACTACCCCCTATTACAATTCTAGTGTCTTACACCGATGACTTAGCCAATTTTGCGAAAAAACACGGAATCGGAAAGTGACCACGTGGCACAAAATACAACACCCCGTTTATAATGACGGGGCTTTTATTTTTTGTTATTTGGATTTAAAGATAGCTTGATGGGACTCGCAATCTGTTCCGTTAAATTCTTTATATCGGCAGAATCAGTAAGAAAAATACCCTTGTTTGGCTGGAGGGTATACATGGTGACATGTGTCGGCGGATACTCAATATTAAGCTCATACTTTTTATTAAGAAAAGTGAAGAATTTATCAAGGTTTGAAATTTCGCACATTACAACTACAGATTTTCTTTCATTTTCTTCTACAAATCTAAATTCATCACGGTAACGAGCTAGTTCAACGGGAGTATGCTGTGTAAAAGCACAAAAATCTTCTATGACACTGCTCACAAAATTTGGAATCTGCACCTTATTCTTTTCAACAATTTTTCCAATACACACAAGACTCACATGAAAATTATCTTTCAAAGAAGGCTATTCCCATTCACTTCTATGCTTTTTGGCAAATCGCTAAAAAAGACCGGGAGACCAATCGTATCGCCTCCTATCTCATATTTCTCCCCATCACAAATATATTTTCTGTTCATAATATTTAATTAATAATGTTCCGAATTCTCAAGATGCATAAGCGCCATCATGATAGCCCCCCTGTTATACTCTGTGCGATTGGTTCTCCCTTTGGTAAAAAGTCCAACAAGACCCTCCTCTTCTCCCAACTTTTCATTGGAAGTAAAGCCGGCTGCCTTCATAGCCTGACTTCCATCTAAGCCTTTATGCAAAATTCCCTCAATCGCTTTTTTAGGCCACTCGCAAGCTTGCGATAGACCCAAGTGTATTTTCTCTCCATCATAAATCGCACACACTGCAACTTCCATGTACCCTGACTTTGTCTGCGGCACGTTCATCAAACCACTCTCAATGCCAAAACCATATTCATTTCCAACATATGCCTGCTTTGCCCTATTTACTGCACCTTCTACCGTTTCTTCGAGACTCTTTGGATGGCCAAACTCTTCAACTTTCACCGCGATACCAGCAACTTCTGCGCCGTCAAACATTGGATAGTCTTTTAGCAGATGCGTAACCGCATTTACTTTTGTTTTATTTTTAGAACCGACGCCAATTTTCATGCCATGAGTATAGCAAAGTTTGAGAATACCTAAAAGGAACCAGCGGTTCCATAATCACTATACAATACACACTTGACTTATATATATTTTAATGCTATTATTAGAACGAAGACTTTTGACATAAACCCAAAAACGAAAGCTGAAATATGCCGCAAATAATCGTCCGCTACGACCCCAAACACATTCATCC
>JARIHA010000047.1 GCA_029288475.1 Candidatus Tayloriibacteriota bacterium
AGGTACGCCACTTTCGACGGGTCATGTTTTCGCTCGATGTATTGAGGAATAGATTCGAGAGGTCCAGGTCGATATAGGGCGACCATGGCATTGATATCGTGAATGGTGGTTGGTTTAAGTTCAACAAGAAAGCGTGTCATACCTGTACCGTTTAATTGGAACAGGCCGATGGTTTCACCTCGAGCAAGCATTTCAAATGTTTTTTTGTCGTCGAGAGGAACCTGTTCAATATCAACCGAGATATTTTCTATTTTCTGTACTCGATCTACGGCATCTGCGAGAATTGATAGGTTTTTTATTCCCAAAAAGTCGAACTTGAGAAGCCCTGCGTCTTCGATGACATACATGTCATACTGCGTGATAATTTTCTTTTCACCTTTAGTGTCATATTGGAGAGGAGTAAAATCGGTGAGGGCACGAGGCGCGATAACTACACCGGCTGCATGGACGGAAATGTGTCGGGCGCAACCCTCAATTTTTTTTGCCATATTTATGATGCGATTCACATCATGTTCTTTCTCATATATAGCTTTGAGATCCGGCACTTCGGCCAAGGCGCGATCAATTGTCATAGGGAAGCCCTGCGCTCCCATAGGAATCATTTTTGAGATTCTATCTCCAAGCTCATAAGGATAGCCCAGAGCTCGAGCTACGTCTTTTACGGCACCTCGAGCCATCATCGTACCGAATGTGCCGATTTGAGCCACTTTATCATTGCCGTATTTCTCACGGGCGTAGGCAATCATTTCATCGCGTCTGTTGTCGGCAAAGTCCATGTCAATATCGGGGGCAGAAGGACGTTCAGGATTGAGAAATCGTTCGAAGGGCAAATTATATTCAAGAGGATTTACGTTTGTAATGCCGGATAAATATGTCACAAGCGAACCTGCAACCGAACCGCGGATGTTTGTAAGAATGCCGTGCGCATGAGCGTAATTGAGCAGATCGGCTACCACAAGAAAATAGGGAGCATAGCCTTTGTCTCGGATTACTTTCAGCTCGTACTCAGCACGATCAATGACGTCTTTTGTTTCGCTAAGACCGCGTTTTGGAATGCCTTCGTATACGAAACGACGAAGTTCATCATCGTATGAAAGTCCGCTCGCGACTTTATAATCAGAGAAAACCCATTTGCCTAATTCAAGAGTTACATTGCATTTGTCCGCTATTTTCAGAGTGTTTTCCAGAGCTTCCGGAATATCCTTAAAAAGTTCTTCGGCTCGTTCGGGTGAAATAAAAGAAAAGTCCTCTTCGTCGTCGCCTTCACCTCCCATGCCGGCATTGCTACCAGCTCGCCCCGAACCTGTAGCACCTCCCGTTCCACGATCGCTCGCATCTCCTGCAGTGTTGACCAGCATGAGGGTGTCTCGGGCAGCTTTGTCATCGGGATGCATATAATACACATCGTGCCCCGCTACAATCGGCGTTTCGGTTTCTTTGGCAAGTTTTATAAGTTCCTGCATTAAGGCTTCATGCCCGTCTATTTCAGGATGGCGAGTGATTTCTATATAAAAGTTTTCCGGACCGTTTTTTTCATTATTAAAAACTCTCTTGTAAAATTCGATATGCTCGCGGGCTTTTATAATATTGTGA
>JARIHA010000087.1 GCA_029288475.1 Candidatus Tayloriibacteriota bacterium
GTATGTTTCTGTTTAAAATTTAGTTACCGTAGTTTGTATACACCGTTGGCATTTCATTGAATGCGCCACGATACTGCATCATTCCTCGTTCATGTCCTCCGAAAGATGCCTTCATTTGTCCAATGTCCATTCCAAGAGCAAAAACAAAAACTACCAAAAGAATAAGAAGGAAGTATCGAAGAACCTGATGTCCCCAATGCTTATTTACACACAACATGTCTCCACACGTACACGCCATCTTGCCACCACACATATTCTGATGCTTATTATCCTCCATGATATTTTATTAGGTTTCCCTTTATTTAATAATACTGATAGTAGTTTATCACAAAAGCCCAATCTTAAGAAAGCTTTTTCTCAACCCCAAGCTAAGAGTGAGGGTATCAAAAAAGCTTTCTTAAGATTGGGCGTCTGCAGTAAATGATAGTTTATATAAATATAAAAAAACCAGGTCCGAAGACCTGGCTGAAACCGACAAATACCGACTAATTTATTCCGCATGCCCTATTCAGAGCACTGAGAATTGCTCTGAGCGCGGCATGCTCAATACTCGTATCGACCGCCACACCCCACCAGCTCTTTTTTTCACGATCTCTGGTAAAGGCGATCTGAATGTAAGCAATAGCGGAGGATTTTTGCACCGAAGCTGTTCCAGTTCCCAAAGATGCTTCCTCATAAAAGGAAACGTTGAAATGTGGAATTGCAGCCGAACTATTCAGGGCAGAAACAAAGGCATCGACAGGACCATTTCCCTTCCCCTCGAGAGAGACAGTGTCTCCTTGAAAAGAAAGAGAAACGGTAGCTAAACCAATTCCGCCTCCTTCATTCCCTTCCATGCTGAAACTTTCCAGCCTCCAAGGAATCTCACATTCGTATTCATCCAATAACATCTCCCGCAACTCAGAAGCATTAACTTCGCGGCCAAGCGCGTCTATTTTTGAATTTGCCACGCGACCAAAATCTGCCTGAAGAACTCTTGGCAGTCCGATGCCAAATTCCCTTTCTAGCAGATAAGCGAGGCCGCCTTTACCCGACTGGCCATTAACACGAATGACTTCATTGTATGTACGACCAATATCGGAAGGATCAATGAGGAGATAAGGCACGTCCCAGTGAGACTCCTGCCCCGACTTTTTGGAGTTGCATTCTCGCTCCGCCAATCCTTTCTTGATAGCATCTTGATGCGAACCGCTGAAGGCGGTAAACACCAATTCACCCGAATAAGGATGACGAGGCGGTACGATCATGCCGGTGCACTCTTCGTAAACAGCTTGTAACCAAGCAAGACGTGAAAAATTCAGGCCCGGCTTAATTCCCTGCGTTTGCAGATTTAATGCGACCGTGATGATATCAAGATTGCCAGTACGTTCTCCGTTGCCGAAGAGCGTCCCTTCAACCCGATCAGCACCCGCAAGCAATCCTAATTCCGTAGCCGCCACTCCCGTACCCCGATCGTTGTGGGTATGCAGACTGATAATGAGCGAATCCCTTTGAGAGATATTCGCACACATCCACTCAATCTGATCAGCATAGGTATTTGGCGTTGCTACCTCAACCGTACAAGGCAGATTGAGGATCATTTTCCGTTCCGGCGTTGGACGCCAAACTTCAATGACCGCATCTGAGACATCCTTTGAAAAAGAGAGTTCGGTGGCACTGAAACTTTCAGGCGAATACTGAAGCATTACTTCAGTTCCCTCAAGCCTCGGCAGCCGTTCTTTAATCCAAAGTGCACCCTGCCGAGCCAATTCGATAATTTCCTTTTCCGACTTTCCAAACACTACCCGGCGTTGGGCAGGAGAAGTTGAATTGTAAAGATGAATGATCACCCGCTTGGCTCCAACCAGAGACTCGATCGTTTCTTCGATCAACTCCTCACGGGCCGGAACAAGCACCTGAATCCATACATCGTTAGGTACCAATTTCTCTTCAATGAGCCGGCGCACGAACCCGAACTCGGTTTCTGACGCAGAAGGAAATCCGATTTCAATCTGCTTGAATCCGCAAGCAACAAGAGCGTAAAAGAACTCCAGTTTCCGCGCGACGTTCATTGGGGTGGCCAACGCCTGATTACAATCGCGCAAATCAACACTGCACCAGATCGGTGCGGTTGTTATCGCGCGACTCGGCCATTGGCGATGAGGCAAATGGATTTGAGGAAAAGCGCGGTATTTGCCGTTTAAAGGCTGAGGGACAGAAGCATCAGTATTCATAGTTTTATTCTGAATTCTGCGGTTGAACAAGGTTAAATTGTCAAAGACCAAAAACAAAGCCAGCTCTTCAGTGAAGAGCTGGCTTGTATCTATCTTTATTCCTTCTAGCTAGGCACAAGCAAAATCTCCACCGTGTATATTCAGGCTTAGAAGGGCAAGAAGATTATTACTCTGCTTTATCATAGGAAATATAGTAAACAATGACCCAACAAAAGTCAACAAAAAGGCAAAGAGTAAGAAAGCTAATAAAGTCCCGTCGGCTAATGTGAAGGCTCAAAACCTTTTCTTGCTAATTAATAAAAAAATACCATGATAAAAAAATATACAACTGTTAGCATGATCTCGCTTTTGATTGCTTTGTTTGTACTAGCTCCAGTTTCAGCACTCACGTCTGCTGACATCGCTCGAGCTGATACAAGCACCACAACCAGTGCGACTTCTACTATCAATGCAGCAACCATAAACATACGAGATAACTTTTTTGATCCAGTCAACGCAACCATTAATCAAGGAATGACCGTCACGTGGACAAACCAGGGTGCAAACATGCATACCGTGACTGCGGACGACGGATCCTTCGACAGTGGTACCCTCGAACCGGGACAGACTTTTTCTCAGACATTCAATACTCCTGGTAGTTTCCCCTACCATTGTAGTTTCCACGGGGCAGCAGGAGGATTAGGAATGTCAGGCACAATTATAGTAGCTTCCTCAGCAACATCCTCAGGAGTTACCACATCCGGTACCAATTCAACATCAGCCTCTACCACTCCCATCGTTTCTTCAATAAACACTGTTCCTACAAGTGATGGCACGGGAGTAACCATTACCTGGACAACAGATCAACCATCAGGTTCTCAGATATTGTTTGGAAATTCGTCTTCATACAATTCATCTACCTCACCAGACAGCACACAAGTAACAAACCATTCCGTAACAATTCAAAATCTAACTCCAAATACTACTTATCATTTTCAGATCAACTCAAGCAACGCTTCTGGTATGACCGGCACTTCATCAGGTGATCAAACTTTTACCACTTCAGTAAATAATTCTACCGCTACTTCAACTTCCACTAGTACTTCTACATCCACAGCAACCAGCACTTCGACCGGAACAACAACCGCCCCGACTATTTCAGCCATTCTCGCTTCAAGCGTGACAGGTGGCAGTAGAGCAGTAATTACTTGGACAACCGACACTCCTTCTAGTTCACAGATCATGTATGGTACTTCTACTGGAAGCTATCCTTCCTCCTCAACACTTGATTCAAATTTAACTACCAATCATTCAGTAATGCTTACCGGTCTTTCTCCAAATCTCACTTATCATTTTCAAATAGAATCAACTGATGCAAATGGAAATATGGGCATGTCCAGTGATCAAGTGTTCACTACCACCTCAACCAACGGTTCAACACTAGATCTACAATCACTTGAAAGCCAGATCCAGCTCATCATGCAGCAAATCACACAACTTCAGCAACAATTACAAAACATCGGAACTGGCAATAATGGGGGCACAACAGGAACCGGTACCACTACAGGAGGAAATCCAGGAAATAGTGGCACAGGAATAATCAGTCCAGCCAATACAACGGTAAGCAGAGGCGGGTCAGTAGACTTTACCGGTAGAAACTTCGGCAATGAAGAATCAGTGATAGTGACTAACGGAAGCGGTCAGACAATAACAACAGCTCACGCTGACGGCGGAGGAAACTTCAGTACCGGATCAATTGGCGTGCCAAATACCTTAGGAAGCATGACCTATACCTTTAGAGGAGCAAACAGTGGAATCACTGCTTCAGCAACAGTAACGATCACCTCTTAACTTGAGAAATTTTGGGGTATAATATCGTTCATGTGGCAAAAAATAAAACCGTATTATAACCTTGATTCGCTTATCGCTGTAACCATCATTCTCAGCCTCCTGGCATATTTGATCGGACACCTTTTCCTAAATACTTTTTTTCAGAACCTACTTCATTCCGTTCTTCTAGCCGTAATCATCATTGGCACCTTGCCGTTACTTACAAAGATAGCGACCTCTCTCTATCAAAAACAATTTGGCGTCGACGTTATTGCAATCATCGCCATCATCTCTTCTCTGTTCATAAATGAAACAATCGCAGCCGCAGTCATCTTACTCATGCTCTCTGGAGGAGAATCGCTGGAACGCTTTGCGCAAGGCCGTGCACGCAGTTCACTTGAAAAACTTTTGTCACGGGCTCCTTCTATTGCTCATCTTTATAAAAACGGAACGGTAGAAAACAGCAACGTCAATCTAGTAGAAAAAGGAACTACCATCATAGTAAAACCAAATGAAATTATCCCCCTTGATGGGATAATCACCGAAGGCTCTTCATCAGTCGATGAATCAGCACTTACTGGAGAACCTCTCCCTCGCGATGTGAGTGTGGGAAACGAAGTATTAAGCGGTACTCTAAACGAAAGCGGTATCCTTATCATTAAGACTACAACTAATTACGATCAAAGCGCATTCTTCGGTATTATTCGCCTGATCAAGCAGGCAGAAGAAAACAAGGCACCCACAGTACGCCTTGCAGACAGATATAGTGTATTCTTCACACTCACCACTTTTGGAATCGCAGGAATTGCTACTCTTAT
>JARIHA010000097.1 GCA_029288475.1 Candidatus Tayloriibacteriota bacterium
GCCGTACAACTTGCAGGACTCTATCCTCAAGGAGAGGCGGCATTTGTGACGGCCATGAATACTGAAGCAAAATCACTCGGCCTAAAAAGCACTCACTTTGTCGACTCTTCAGGATTATCTGATCAGGATATCTCAAGTCCCCATGACTTAATACAATTAGCAAACTACATTGAAAAAAGCCAGCCTTCTCTCTTTGAATTAACCAAATTAGCCACAAAAACAATAGCCACGTCATCAGGAAAGAAAAGCATACATAACGGCAATATTTTTAATAACGACCCTTCCTTTATTGGAGGAAAAACTGGCTACACTACAGAAGCTAAAGAAACCATGCTTGCCCTCTTCAAAACACCGAGCGGTAGAAACATCGGCATTGTCATTCTTGGCTCTAACCAAAGGGAACAGGACATCGGCAGGCTGATTTTATGGCTTCAGGACAACAATCTCTACTAAAGCCTAAAAAAGGGCTAAAGTTTGCCATAAAATCCAAAATATGCTATAAATTACTGGTTAACAGCTAATTTATCCTCTTAATTGAGTACTGAAAAAACCAGAATAAATCACCAGATCAAAGCTCCCGAAGTTCGCGTAATCGACGCAGACGGAAGCAATCTTGGCGTAATACCGCTCGGTGTAGCCCTAGAAAAGGCAAGCCAGGCAGGTCTAGACCTTATTGAAATATCGCCGAATGCGGTCCCTCCTATTGCAAAAATAATGGAGTATGGTAAATTTCAGTACGACCAGAACAAGAAATTACGCTCAGCACGGGCCAAAATTCACAATATTGAGACCAAAAGCCTCCAAGTCAAGATCGGCACAGGCGAACACGATCTTGAACTCAAAGCAAAGAAGGCATCTGAATGGTTGAAGCAAGGGCATCGAATCAAGATCGACCTCTTCCTCACCGGAAGGTCAAAGTATATGGAATTCAAGTTTCTCCGTGAACGACTGGAAAGAATTCTCAAGCTCATTACGGTAGAATACAAAATAGCTGACGAGCCAAAGAAAAGCCCTAAGGGCCTTACCACTATCATCGAAAAAAAATAATCGCGGTGAAATCGTAACAATAATCAAATGAAAACAAACAAATCATATTTAAAGAGGCTTAAGGTCTCAAAGAACGGTAAGGTTCGAGGACGAGCGACCGGACAAAACCATTTCAATGCAAAAGAAAGCCGACGATCTCAGCTTTCAAAGAAGCGAGGAGTGCCGTTCGTGATGACAAACAAGTCAAAGGCTCGATTTTTGGGAATATAACGATTACTATAAAGCTAACTAACATACCATGACAAGAGTTAAGAAAGGAGTAAATGCATTAAAAAGCCGACGAAACATCCTTAAGCAAGTAAAAGGATATCGTTTTGGACGAGGAACAAAGGAACGACAGGCACAGGAAGCGATCTTCCACGCTGGAACATACGCATTCGCTCACCGAAAGGACAAGAAGGGTGACATGCGAAAGCTTTGGACAGTAAAGATTAATGCCGCTCTCGACCCTATGGGACATTCATACAGCAAGTTTATGGGAGCCCTCAAGAAGAAAGGTATCCTCGTTGATCGAAAGATCCTCGCAGACCTCGCTGAAAACAATCCTCAGGTATTCGAACGAGTAGTAAATCAGGCAAAATAACAATCCTCTGGTTAGCCAAGAAAAAACATCCCGAAAGGATGTTTTTTCTTTTGTAAAATTTCAATTATAAGATTAGTCCAGAATATACACTTTTCCTCGTTCAGGCATGATAGCATTCACATTGAGATTGTCGCGAATCTTCTGCACCAGAAAGAGCGATGCCTTCGGCTCTCCCATCACTACAAACACACGCTTAAGACTCTCTGCTGTATTTTGTACAAACTCAACCAAATGATCAGAATCCTTATGGGAAGAATAGCCCCATATCGTCTCGATGTTTGCCTTAACTTCCACCTGCTGTTCATTGATCTTCACTGCCTTGCTGCCATCCTGGAGTTGTCTGCCGAGCGTACCGATTGCCTGATACCCTACCAAAAGAATCGTACTCTTGGGATCTGGGAGATACGCTATTTCGTGACGTGTAACTCGGCCGCCCGTAGACATGCCCGATCCTGCAATAATAATCTTCGCCCCACTTACTCGTTCAATACCGTTTGATTCCTGCCCTGTCATGGTAAATTTCAGTCGAGGAAAACTAAAAATTTGATCGCCACCCGCTATTTGATCTTTAGCTTCCTGATTGAAGAATCTTGAAGACCGTTTATAGATCTCGGTCACTTTGGTAGCAAGAGGAGAATCTACAAAAACAGGAACTTCAGGAATCTTATTACCTTCGACCAAATCATTTAGTTCAAAGAGAATTACTTGGGTTCTCTCGAGAGAGAAAGCTGGAATAATAACTGTCCCGCCTTTTTTTACTGTTTCATTGATCACATCCATCAGCTTTTGCTTTCGCTCCCCCACTGGTTCGTGATTTCTATCACCATACACGCTTTCCATCACCAAGTAATTTGTATCAGTTAGATTTTCTGTATTTTCCAAAAGAGGAGTTGGGGAATTCCCCAAGTCCCCCGTAAATACCACTTTGGTTGGTTTATTTTTTCCTTCTTCGGTAAAGCTAAATTCGAACATTGTAGAACCAAGGATATGCCCAGCATCACGAAGATACACAGACAGAGCGTCTGGCTGACCAGCACTGCCACTCACGAGTGTAACTGTGTGGTAAGGAATCTCCTTCCACATTGCCATCGCGCGATCAATATCCACCTGCTCATAGATCGGCAAAACACCATCTTGTGTTGCTTCGCGCTGGAGCAGCCTTACAGAGTCTTCTAAAATAAGACTGGCGAGACTCTTTGTTTCAGGAGTAGAATAAATAATTCCCTTAAAACCATCCTTTACCAGCTTTGGGATCTTTCCCACATGATCGAGATGAGCATGGGTGATAAAAAGAAAATCAATTGAAGAAGGTTCGTAAGGAAAAGGTTTTCTGTTCTCCACTGGTGCCAATTTCTCACCCTGGAGCAGTCCGCAATCCACCAGCATTTTTTTCCCCGCATATTCAAATAAAAAGTTTGCTCCAGTCACTGTACCCACGCCGCTCCAAAATGTAATCTGTGGTTTCATAATAGTGTCTATTGTATCAAAGAAAAAACCCCGCCTCCAGTTTTGGATGATCGAGGTTCTTTCTTAGGGTTATAGTTGAAGTATTCCCCTAGCAATTGCCAGGTGGGTTCCCACAAGTTCAACACCACGAGGGTGCAAACTAATTTGAATTCTTCAAGGTTCATCGGGCGTCCCTAAATAAAAGTTATAGAGTTTAATACTTCCGTATAACCCTGCGGCAATTATACACCCACTATTATTTTTGCAAAGAGTAAATCAATAAAAAATGCAGAGCTACACTTTCTTTCTTAATTGTAAAGAATCTCATCTTGAATGAGCCTGTATTCCACTATCTCTTCTGGCTTAAACCAATGCTTTATTTCATCTTCCGCTTCTTTTACTGATCCTGAAGAATGCACGAGATTGCGAATAGCGCGATTGTCCTCATCCGCCATTTGATAAGAATCAAGCACATAATCACCACGAATAGTACCGACATCGGACATCAATGGTTCAGTACCTCCAGTAATTTTTCTCACAATCTTCACCGCATGGGCTCCTTTCCAAACCATGGCAATAACCGGTCCACTCGTCATATAGCTCTTTAATTTCTCAAGAATGATCTCAGTAACCTTGAGCGGATTGCCTTCATGAGGATGTTTTAATCCTTTGTCCTGATAAGCCTTTATATTCTTCTCACCAGTGAGACGTCGCCATTCCGGATCAAGTGTATAATGTTTTTCTATCATTTCTATCGTAGGCACCATCATTTTCATCGCCATCAATTGCAACCCCGCACGCCCATAGCGAGAGATAATCTCCCCTACCAATATACGCTGTATGCCGTCAGGCTTTATTATGACCAATGTTTGTTCCTCTTTGTGATGTTTCATGAGGACAGTATATAACATTCTCTAAAATTTCTCATGTTCTTAAAAAAGAGTATAATAATGTGATTGGTAAGATTGTGGTCATAAAACCGCCTATATGGGCGGTTTTATTTTATTTAACCAAAGATAACCCTGCGTATAAATTACTTGTAGTGCTGAGCCTTGCGCAGCGAAGCGAGCAGAGCAAATTTTCAGCAGAAAATTATGCGTGCGAAGCAGTACAAGTAATTTATACGCAGGGTCTATTTCTGATACTTCTTCATCACTTCTGCATTGACCTCTGCATGATCACGGCCGAATTTTAAATAAGAAAGAGTTTTAAGATTCTCAAGATCTTCCTGATTACCCTTGGTAGGTGGCATCACACGCATACTGAACGGTTTTACCGGCTTACCTTTTACAAGCATCTTCATATAAGCATTGTAATTATCTATGTTCATAATGTCCTTTGCAGTAAACACTGGAGAAAATTGTTTTTCAAGATATTCAGCATCTTCAGCGCCTACACGGAATGCGGCAATAGAGCCGACGTTTCCAAACACTGAATCTTTAATCCCCTCTTCGAGCTGGGCAATGAACTGATGCGCAATATTGAGACCAAGCTTATATTTTCTTGCCTCAGAAAGAATCGTTGAAATAGAGCTCGTGGTAATGTTTTGAAACTCATCGATATAAAGATAAAAAGGAGGCAGATTGGATTGAAGTGAATCAACACGAGAAAGAGCCGCCATGAGAATCTTGCCGACTAAAATAAGACCGATGAGGTTCGCATTGATGTCTCCGAGACGTCCCTTCGAAAGGTTGACCAGAAGGATCTTCTTTTCATCCATGATCTGACGGAAATTAAACGATGATTTCTCCTGAGCAATAATCGGTCGCATGATTTCATTAGCAAGAAAAACATCAAACTTACTCGTAATGTAAGGCACGATATTGGCAAGAGACGCCTCACCTCCAGCTTTTTCAGCTACTTCTTTCCAGAACTGAACTACTACAGGATTTTTACAATGAGAAATTTTGAGATCACGAAAAGCCTTGTTGGACATCACACGGGAAACATCAAGCAAGGTACTTCCTGTGTCAGGGTCTTCAATTACGAGCATAGTGGCATTTCGAAAATACTGCTCGAACATTGGACCCATTGATTCTGGGACCGCACCATAAAGCTTTTGAAAAATACTAAAAAGTTCGTTCACAACAAAAGTCTTCTGCTCTGGAAAACGTCTGTCGTATTCGAGCATGTTCAAGGCCATTGGACGCTCCGTATAGGCGGGATCGAAATAAATAACATCCTCATAACGATTAGCAGGCACCTTTGAGAGCACATCTTGAATATCACTGCCGTGCGGATCGATCATACAAACTCCTTCCCCATTTTGAATATCCTGCACGATCATGTTTTTGATCAAGTTCGTCTTACCAGTACCAGTCTGACCAATGACATAGAAATGTCGAAGTCGGTCTTCAGGCAACATATGTACTTGGGTATCAAGATTACGATGAGAATTGACCCCGAGCAAAATACCTTCTTGCGACATATCGAGAGGTGCAGGCGCTGTCCCTGCCTTTGAGATCTTGAGCTGAGGAGCAGACCTAATGATCGTAGAAGGTAAGTGCATGACCGAGGTCAGCTCATGAATATTGAGCGGCAATTTATATTCAGGATCAAAAAGACGGAATGAAAAATTGCGTATCATTTCATTCAGTTTCTTTTTCTTCAATCGTTCAAATTTGAAGCGATTGCCGTTGGTATTTTCGAACTGATTGAAAGCAGACTCTATTTCACTTAGAATTTGTGTAGCCTCTGGTTCTGTTTGTGCAGAAGCGATAAGGCGAATATTGGTTTCCATCACTGTACTCGAGATCTTCTTTTTGATATTCTCCACAACCACTTCATCAATTTTAGGCAATTCGCCATTTGCTGATTTCTTCGGCATGTCTTTTCCTTTTATTGCCCTTACCATATGACCAAAAAAAGTATCTGGAATATCAACTGCATATTTTACCTTCACCCCTTTCTGTATTTCATCAAGTGCGTATTTGTACTTTTTTGTATACTCTTCCCCTACCGGACGGAAGACCATTTGAACGACTCCGCCCTGGCCATCTCGTTTAATCTTTGAAAAACTGTTCAAGAGAACGTTGAGTGGATCATGATCAAATTCATCATAGGTTTTGAGTGGGAAAATATGCTTATTTGCCAGTTCAGCCACTGAGCCGGCTACTACACCGTTTTCATTAAAAATATTATAGTCGTTCTTGCATTCAGTTACTTTTGCATCATGAAAAATTGAGAGAATCTGCTTTTCAAAAAGATTCTTCTTACTATCAGGTATACCAGCATAAAAAATGAACTCATCGCTGTGATTTGAAACAGCCAACTCAAGGGTAAAATAATGTGCACTCTTTTCATCGTGATCATTTACTGAAAGCATGCCTGAGTAGAATTGTTCCATTGAAGAAACAATCTCTTTGAGAGGCTTCGGCTGATCGTCCTCATTTGCCTCAGGCAAAGCGATCTCATATAAAGTCATATGCAATGCTCTAGAAAGAGGATCTTTTTCTTTTATCCCAGTGAGTGGAAGACCTGCTTTTATATACTGCACAAGAAAACGCTGAAAGTCGTCTTCAATGTGAGGATTGTTGAGATGTTCGACGATAAAAAGTGCATTCTTGACTCCTTTTTCTTGAAGAATAGAAAGGAGTTCTGCCATCTTTAAATCGTGAGTCTCCGGGGAAAGGTCGAGAACAATGGCCCCTGCTTCCTGCTTGGTCATAGAATATTCGGGAGTGAGGATTTTTTCTGGCTGAACAGTCTTATATTCTTCGATCTTCTGCTCAATGACTCGCTCGCGCAGAGGCATCTCTCCGCGCTCGCGAAGCTCGCGCTCCTTCTCTGCCACCTGGGCGCACAAAAAAGAAAGCTCCTCCTCAGAACTCTTAAATTGTTTTTCGATGGACGGCAAACCTGACTCTCCCATATGCCGATAATTATACTCTACTTTTTGAGTTTTGCCCTAACCTCTTCTATCTGGACTTGTTCATCAAGCCGTTTTGTTTCACGAGTAAGGAGGCTCAGATCGCCTAAAACTTGGCGTAATGCGGCATTTCGCTCTTCTTTCACATTATTCATTACTTTTAATTCCAAAATAGCAAAATCCAAATGAATTTTTGATTTTTCTTCATCAGTCATTCCTTTCTTTAAAAAACTTTGTATGTACTCCTTTGCCTCCTGTGATTTTCCAAGAGTAATATATTCTTCTACTTTTTTTGGGTCAAATGCATCCATAGTTTATATTTTTCCTAATCCAGGAATCCCATCCTTACCATTATCATTAATAATTCTTGGGATTTCCTCCGTTTTTTGAACTTCCACATTACTTTCTTCATCAACAACCTCCTCAACTTCTGGTAATTTCGTCAATTGTGCAGCAACAAGCCTGAGAGCTATTTTCATTTCAACAGAAGTAGTGGCTTCATCTGCTATCCCATTCATTGACTCTGCCAATAGAGTATTGTAATGATTTCTTAAAAATGGGGCAAAGCCTTCTTCGTATTTTTTTGATGTCTCTAATAATGCCGCAATAAATTTTGGCGGAGAAAAGTCGGTTTTCCCCATCTCAATTTTTATATCTTCCACTGCCTGATGGGAGATTTTGAGCAAAAGAGTCTTATTTAACCTGTCAGAAATATTCTCCCCCATATCCTTTAATATTCTCTTCGCAAGTGGTAATCCAGCCACAGCAGCCTCAGTAATTCTAGCTGCCAAAACCTCTGTCTTTGCGGATTCCTTAAGTGAAACGCCTCCAAAAACGTTGAAAATCAGCGTCTTAACCTGTCGCTCAACAATTAGAAAAAGAGCCTTTGTATCTATCACTTCCTTAAGGGTTTCAGTAACTAAAATTGCATTATCGCGGACCTGACTGATCAAGGACTCGGCTAGTTTTAATTTTTTTTGCAGACCATTCTCAGCTGCAATATTTTCTTTATTTAAAGAAGCTATCTCTTTATCAACCTCCTGAATCGCATAGTTTATCTGGTACTTGTTTAAATTTGCCTCATTCAAACGTCGCCTTCTTACTGAACTATCAATCCTTTCTTGCTCTATTTTTTTAAGCTGTTTTTGATAGTCATCTCTTTTTTCTGGCGATAAATCAGATTTGGCTAAAGCTTTCTTTAAATCTTCGATCTTTCTCCGGGTAATAAAAGCCTCTCGTTTTTTTGAAATCAAAGAAAGTAGACTGAATTCTTTTGCACCTTCATATGTTTTCTTCCAACCAAGCCTATAATCAAGCTTTGCTCTTACTTCGTTCAGCGCCTTAGTTTCTTTTTTAATCTGCTCCTGCAGTTCATTGTACTCTTTTTCTATCTCATGATTACGTGCAATCAGCTCTAATGCCAAAGCACATTTTTCGGGATGCAAAATCGCAAGTCGTTCCATTTCGCCACTAACTTTCTTTACACTTTCATCATCTATATCAGTGCCAATCGTTGAAGCAATCTCGCGAGCACTATTTCTAAGGACTGTCCCTACTACGCCCAATGACTTAAAAGCCTGATATCTGATATATGTGATCCTTTTTGTATCTTCTG
>JARIHA010000113.1 GCA_029288475.1 Candidatus Tayloriibacteriota bacterium
AGGATTGGGTTATTTTTTATGTTTATGATTTAAAATGTGAAATCAACAATAACCCTTAAATAACAGAAGGATTTACCGTTGGCCAGTTTGGATCAACATCGCCTATAGATATTTTGAGTCCTTTTAGAATTGCAGTGATATCCTCCCGAGCAAATTGAATATCTTTTACTGCTACTTTAATAGTATTTCGTCCAGACTTAAGGGCGGCAGTATTAGAATCAAGTACCGTCACATTACCCTGATCAGGGAGTAGTGAAGTAACGAAAGCAAGTCCTGCTGCTGACTTTGCTTTTGCATCAGCAATTTTTGCATTCATATCCTCGAGGCGTTTCAAGAGATCCTTATGTTTATTGACTGGTGTGGTTGTCGCCTGATCAAGCTCCGTCTGGAGCTTGCCACTCAGTACTGTTAAGCTATCAGCAATACCATTTACCTGATCAGCTGATACTTCAATATTTCCCTGAGGGATAATAAGTTCATTCACACGATAAAAATCAGAAATAGCCCTCTCGTCAACTATTGCAATAGTAAAGTCAGTATCGGCATCGATTTTTGTTTTGAGAGTCGTAAGCTCTGCAATAGTGGTCTGAACTTTTGTTGTAATTGCAGCTTTCTCCGCATCAGAGACATCATTTATTGCCTGAATTTTTGCATTGAATGCCGTGAGGTTGGCAATATCAGTTGTGATAGCTGCATCACTTCGAATAACTATCTTAGACAATTTAGCTGCATCAAAAGCATCCTTATTCAATGGAGTACTTTGTGCATTCACAAACACTGGCATGAAGGTTCCTCCTACAATCGTAAGCGCTATAAGTATATTTTTTGTGGACATGATTATATGAATTATTAATAAAACTTTCCTTCCGTATATATCTAGTATACTCTACTTTAAAAAAGTAACACTACAATTTTACTGCAATCCTTCCTGTATAATCAACTCGATTTAGAAAAATCGTAATAGAATTATCCTTGATATACTCGTCAACCGCTTTTCTAGCACCTTGCCAATGCCCATAATCATCAATGATCAAAATTCCACCTTTCGAAAGCCGAGGGAAAAGGTGCTCCAGCTCATGCTTTGTAGACTCATACCAGTCAGTATCCAATCGTAATAAAGATATTTTCTTTGGAACTGTTAAAGGAATGGTATCCTCCACCTTACCTTTTATAAAATGAACCTTATTCCTTGGATATGAGGTTGAAGAAATGTTTTTCTCTACTTCTTCGAGAGGAGCATAGTCCCACGTATTAATATGTCCCTGCTGAAGGGTCTTCCACTTCTCCACTGATGATCGGCCATGGAGACTGATATCCTTATCGGTCGGCTCAGACATGCCGGAAAAAGTATCATATAAGTAAATCGACTTATCAGTTCTGTTCATCTTCTTGAGCGTAAGAGCGGCAAGCATTGAACTCCCCCCTCTCCATACACCACACTCAACAATATCTCCTTCGATATTTTGTGTAATTACATATTCTAACGCCTTATAAAGAGCATACTGTCGCTCTAAAGAAGTCATCGTATACTCTTTTACCTGAGTATGGATTCTAATGAAATCCTCATCCATGTCGGGCTGATATACTTGATTTATTTTATAGCCCCTTGAACCCAAGACTTTTATAACTGAGTTCTTCATCCAGTTTTTCATATTCTTCATTGTACCGAAAAATAGATTCTGAGGCGAATTAAAAAACACCCTTTCGGGTGTTTTTTAATTTATTATCTAGATTGCTCTTTTGATCATTGCTACCAAACGAGACTTCTTTCTTGATGCTTCATTTGCCTTGATAAGATTTGTCTTCACTGCCTTATCATATGCCTTTTGAGCAAGGGGAACCAAAGCCTGAGCTTCCTTGATCTTCTTTTCGACTACGAGCTTCTTAATTTTCTTAGTAATGTCCTTAATAGCGTCCTTTCGAATAGCATTATAAGCGGCCTTTTTCTTTGAGGCCCTGAGTGCTTTTTTTGCTGATGATGTAATTGCCATGCGAGAAATACTACCTGAAGCCCCCATATAAGTCAAATTCGACAACAAACACCCCCAGAAAATGATTATTCCTCGACCCCAAGC
>JARIHA010000117.1 GCA_029288475.1 Candidatus Tayloriibacteriota bacterium
TCATGAACCTTGGTACTCGGACGATCATTGTTGATCTGACCCATCTGAGCCTGATTGTCATACATGAAATTGTGATCAAAGGTAATATCATAAGCATCCTCTCCAGTATCATCAAACCCTTGAATAATATCAGTGTGCTCACCGACACCTGCGGTCTCATCAATATGATTAAAATAATTATTGCTTACCGTGTTATGAGCTCCGAACATTCGAATAGCATCATACCCACCTGAGTGACTGATTTTATTCCCATCGATAAGATTGTATACTCCATGAATAATGACCATGTAGTAGGCTGTATTCGTAATCGTATTATTTTGGATAATACAATGTTGCGGACCATTTTCAGCAACACCGTCCTTACCAAGAAACGAAATTGCACCAACGTTAGCAACCGTATCACGTATAGTATTTCCACTTATTTCACAATAACTTATACCATTCAACACCGTGACCTCTCCCTGATATTTCATTCCAAGAGCCTGTGCACGATCAATTGATAGACCATTGATATCAAAACCGTGAATCTTAATATATGAATTTTTTATATAAAATCCCTGCATTGAAACTTCATCTCCCTGATGAGCTATAAAAGTAATAGGATTGCCTGGAGTTCCATCTTTCTTAGTAATCACTACTTCTGGGTATGTTCCTGCAAACACCATACAAGTAGCACCCGGAGTCGCCGCATCGGCACAAGCTTGTATTGTAGCGTAGTCACCAGTTCCATCAGCCTTCACTGCAAATGTATTCGCTCCCAATGACTGCGTGACTGCCGCTGGCTGAGACTGCTGAGGAAACTGACTGACAAGCGTTTGAATAGGATTGCCGTGGTTATTAATTGGCGCAGTGCTGACTGTCGGATTAGTCTGATGAGGTAAAAAAAGTTTTGTGGAAAGCAGAATTCCCATTCCGAATAAAATAACGAGCAAAAGAATAAGTTTTTTTCTTATCATGATTTATTATTAGCTGAAAAAATGACCTAAATGCATTCAAATTGTATCATATTGAGCTAGTAGTATCTCTCTAAACTGTGCATAGCTCACTCCTCTAATAAAACCAATTCTGATATAATGTCGCTATTATGGAAAACAATACCCAGTTCGATTTTTTAGCCATTGGCGATATCACCACTGATGCCTTTATCCGCATCAAAGAAGCAAGCGTGCACTGCGATCTCGATCGTCACAACTGCCAGCTTTGTATGAATTTTGCAGATAAGATTCCTTATGAATTCGTAGAGGTAGTAAAGTCCGTTGGGAATAGCCCGAATGCAGCAGTTTCAGCTTCACGGCTTGGCCTTCGTTCTGCCCTAGCGGCAAATGTTGGAGATGATCAAAACGGCACTGACTGCGTAGATGCACTCAAGGACAATAACGTCTCGAAAGAATTTATGAAGGTTAATGCTGGAAAAAAGACTAATTATCATTATGTACTTTGGTATGAAGACGAACGCACTATTCTCGTAAAGCATGAAGCTTACGATTATAGCCTGCCAGAAAGCCTCAAAAATGCTCCGCAAGGACCACGTTGGATCTACCTGAGCTCAATGGGAGAAAATAGTTTTGATTTTCATACAGAGATCGGTGACTATTTAAAAAAACATCCGGAAACAAAGCTCGCATTTCAGCCAGGCACCTATCAGATGAAATTCGGCAAGGAAAAGCTCGCTCACATCTACCAGGAAACAGATATCTTCTTTTGTAATGTGGAAGAAGCTCAAAGAATATTGGAATTGCCAAATGCTGAACCGCTTGAACTTCTTCAGAAGATGTTTGCCATCGGGCCAAAGTTGGTAGTCATCACTGATGGACCAAAAGGTGCCTATGCGTATGAGAATGTTACCACTCCTGGAACGCCCATCGCG
>JARIHA010000129.1 GCA_029288475.1 Candidatus Tayloriibacteriota bacterium
ATACAATACTAAGGGCATGATCTGTCCAGCGAATAGCACTTGTTATCCTCCAAATGGACAGCAGACTCTTGCCGGTTATGATGTTACTGATTCTATAGAAGTAACTATCAGAAAAACTGATACCGCAGGGACAATTCTCGCCGGCCTTGGTTCTAAGAATGTAACAAATCTCAGTGGTTTGAATTTCACGGTTGAAAATCCTGACGCAGTAAAGGCTGAAGCTCGAGACAAGGCTATTTCATCTGCAAAGGCAAAAGCACAGGTACTCGCTTCACAGCTTGGGGTAACCTTGGATCGAATAGTTAATTTCTCTGAATCAGGAAATTCACCGATCTATTATGATAAGGCAATGTCGATGGGTTCAGTAGCTCCATCAGCAGCACCGATCCCAAGCATACCAGTAGGGCAGAATAAGGTTACTTCAAATGTAAGCATCACTTACGAAATAGATTAAGTTGTATAAAAAACGTAGGAGTCTTAAAGTTTTGCCCAAAAAGGCCCATTCGGGGTCTTTTTGGCTTTTGGATTGACTCTTAATGGTAAAAGGAGTACTATATCCGTGATGGCCGGAAGGCCTTTTTTACTAGAAAAACATATGAAAGTAGTAGATTACATCAAAGAAACAAGAGTTGAGCTAAAGCACGTAAGCTGGCCTACACGACGCCAGGCGATTTTCTATACGATTATCGTTATCCTCATCGCTATAGGAACAGGGCTATTTTTAGGATTATTTGATTTCATTTTCACCACTCTTCTTAAACAGTTTATTTAATATCGATCGGCAAATTTTAAAAAAGCCATGTCAAAACAAAAAATAAAAGAAGAACGAAATTGGTATGCGATCCATACATATGCTGGATATGAAAACGCAGTAGCGCGTAATCTTAAACAGCGCATCGAATCACTCGGCATGGAGAATAAGATCTTCAGTGTTATCGTACCAACGGAGAAAATCGTTAAGGTGAAGGCGGGGAAGCGTATTGAAGAAGAAGAGAAGATCTATCCTGGATACATTCTTGTGGATATGATCGTTACAGACGATTCTTGGTACGTGGTACGAAACACTCCGCGTGTTACGGGATTTGTTGGTTCGGGTGTATATCCTGTGCCTCTCAATAAAGAGGAAGTAGATGGTTTGTTCAAGCGAATGAATTCAGATACGCTAAAGCACAACATTGATCTCGTTATTGATGACGCAGTCATTATTGCAGACGGCCCATTCAAGGATCTTGAAGGAAAGGTCAGCGAAGTCGATCAGGAACGAGGTAAGGTCAAGGTACTTGTTTCAATGTTCGGACGAGAAACCCCAGTCGAGCTCGATTTCTTGCAAGTTAAGAAAATATAAGGTAATCTGTTAAAACTATGGCAAAAAAAGCAGTAAAAAAACTAAAACTCGTAATCCCAGCAGGTAAGGCAAATCCAGCCCCTCCTATTGGTCCTGCCCTCGGACAGGCAAAGGTAAACATTGGTGAATTCGTTACCCGCTTCAACGAAGCTACGAAATCAATGATGGGAGATATTGTCCCAGTTGAGATCTCAGTTTACGATGACCGAACATTCGATATGGTCTTCAAGACTCCTCCTGCTTCATCTCTTATCCTCAAAGCTATTGGAAAAGAGAAGGGATCAGGCAAGGCTCCTACTGAAAAAGCTGGAACCATCACTCGAGCAAAGGTAAAGGAAATCGCTGAGAAGAAGCTCAAAGATTTGAATGCAAACGACCTAGAATCAGCAATGAAGATCATCGAAGGATCATGCCGATCTATGGGAGTGGAAGTCAAAGGCTAGTAAGCCCGCGCATACAAAAAACACACTGATTCGTTAAGCGCTTCGCTCTGTCTCTTATACACATCTGACGC
>JARIHA010000140.1 GCA_029288475.1 Candidatus Tayloriibacteriota bacterium
AGATCTGAAAAAGAGTACGTGGCGTCAAAAATTGAGAGAATATCTACCATAATAGGGAAATACAGAATGTCTTTAGATTTCATACAAAAAACTGTATTTTTAGGCAAAAAAGTGATAAAATCCCCTTATAATGGCTTCTAAAAATTATTCTGAACTAAATAAAGAAGATTTAATAAAAATCATACAGAAACTCGAGTCTCGAAAAAAATATGGGCTTATTTGGGATGAAGAAAAGGTAAAAGAGCAGTTCGAGAAGGATGCGCAGAATGCACTACCTGTCCTCAAGGAGGTCAAAGGTAAAGAAATAAAAGATAAAGATGAATCAAAGCCTGTAAACGTCTTAATTGAAGGAGATAATTATCATGCCCTTTCTGTTTTGAATTTTACACATCAAGGTAAAATTGATTTTATATATATTGATCCACCATACAACACCGGCGCAAGAGATTGGAGGTACAACAATGATTTTGTTGAATCTTCTGATTCGTTCAGACACAGCAAGTGGCTTTCATTTATGGATAAAAGATTGCGTTTAGCAAAAAATCTTTTGGCAGATGACGGAATAATTTGCGTAACAATAGATGATTATGAAATGCCTAGATTGTGGATGATGCTTGAGGAGATCTTCGGAGAAGAAAATCATTTAGGGACTTTAGTAATAAGGAATAATCCGAAAGGAAGAATGACTAATAAAAAGTTTTCTTTGGTTCATGAGTACGGATTATTTTTTGGTAAATCTCAAGAGTCTTATATTAAGAAATTACCAGTTGCTCCAGAAGACAAGACACATAGCTATAAACAAGATTCTGATGGAACCTGGTTTCTTCCTGTAAATTTAAGAAAACAAGGCGTAGACAGTAGTGCGACCAACAAAAAAGGTAAACTTTCAGATAGATATTATCCAATTTATTTTGATCCTAAAACAAAGAAAATAAGTACAGAAAAAAAGCTTTCTGTAGAAATACTTCCAATTGATCAGTCTGGTGAAAAAAGAATATGGCGAAGGTCTAAAGATGTAATTGAATCTATGTATGAATCGGGGGATCTGTGGGTTAAAGAAACCACAAAAAATGGCTATCAGCTATATTATAAATTTAGAGGTGGTTTAGAAGGGCAAACACCTCATAGTATTTGGTATGATGCTGAATTCTCTGCAAGTGAATATGGTACACAAATGCTAGATAAGATTCTAGGTAAAAGAGAATTATTTCAATATCCAAAATCTCCTCATGCTGTAATGAAATCTATTCTTTCTGCTACGAACAAGAAGGATGCAGTAATTCTCGACTTCTTTGCCGGTTCTGGTACAACCGCTCATGCGGTTCTTGATCTAAACAAATCTGATCAAGGGAACAGGAGCGTTATTCTTTGTACCAATAACGAGAATGGTATTTGTGAAGAAGTTACATATCCAAGAGTAAAAAATATAATCGCCGGTTATAAATCAAGAGAAGAAAAAGTCGAAGGTTATGGAGGATCTCTAAAGTATTTTAAGACTGCCTTTGTGAAAAAGACTCTCACAAAAGATGATCTAAAATTCAGACTTACTAAAGAGTGTACAGAGATGCTGTGTCTACGAGAAGGGATCTTCGATGAAATAAAAAAGACCGAGGATTATCGGCTTTTTAAGCAGGATAACAAGATATTAGCTGTCTACTACTCACTTGATAGAAGAGCTTTGAAAGACTTAAAGAAAGAATTATCAAAGATCGAAGGAGATAAGATCTTGTATTGCTTTACTCTCGATCCGTTAGGACTAGATAAAAGTGATTTCATTGGATGGGGAGATGTATCTCTTGAACCAATACCACAAAAGATCCTAGATGTATATAAACAAATTTATGAGTATTAATCTAAAACCATATCAAGAAAAAGCTGTTAACCAATTAATCCAAAATGCGATTAAGCTTTTAGATTTTGATGGCCTTGGGGAAACTCTAGTCTTCCAGGCTCCGACAGGTTCTGGAAAAACAATAATGACAGCAAAGTTTATTGAAGGGCTAATAAAAGAACTTCCAAGTGACGATTTTTGCTTTGTTTGGATGAGTATTGGTAAGGGTGAACTCCATTTACAAAGTAAGATGGCTCTCGAGAAAACATTCAAAGGTTTTCCAAGAGTATCCCTTGTCGAAGAGGAGTTTGGAGGTGGAAGAGAAAGAATAGTTAAAGATGAAGTAGTTGTGGCTAATTGGGAAAAGCTCCGAACAAAAGATCGGGAGAAAAATGAATGGAAAAACCTTTTGATGAAGGATGGAGAAAAGCTTAACTTTCGAGATGTTCTTGAAAAGACTAGAGAGCAAAGAAAAATAATTTTAATTATTGACGAGAGTCATACAAATGCCTCAAGTGATCGCGCTAAAGAGTTACGTGATTTAATTGCTGCCGATATTATTGTGGAAATGAGCGCTACGCCTCGACTCATGCCTACAGCCGAAGATCTTATTGAAACTCGAGCTGGTTATGTAAAGGTTAATCCAAAGGATGTTATTGAAGAGGGAATGATCAAAAAAGAATTGATCATTAACGAAGATATAGAAAAGATTGCAAAATCGGAAGAAGACTCGCAAGCAGCCGTACTGGAAGCAGCCTTTCAAAAAAGAATTGCTTTGAAAAAAGCTTTCGAAAAAGAGGGATCGAACATTAATCCTCTCGTTTTGATCCAAATTCCCACAGCAGAAGCCGGAGAGCAAAAGATCGAGGCGGTCAATAGATTTATGGCAGAGAGGGGGATAACCGAGAAAAACGGAAAGCTTGCTATATGGCTTTCAGAACAAAAATCAGAAACAATTGAATGGATCTCTGAACCAGATAATGAGATAGAATTTTTAATATTTAAACAAGCTATTGATACCGGGTGGGATTGTCCTAGAGCGCATATTCTAGTTAAGTTTAGAGAAACTCAAAACATTGTCTTTGAGATCCAGACTGTAGGAAGAATTCTCCGTATGCCAGAACAAAGACATTATGATAACGAAATTCTTAATCGAGGTTACATTTACACAAACCTCCAGTCTATTTCAGTAAAGAAGGAAGAGTACAATCCAAACATCATTAAGCATCTCAAGGCCAACAGAGTTAAGGAATATAAGCCTCTTGGTATTGAGTCGTATTATAAATCTCGAGCAGATTATGGAGACATCACTTCTACTTTTACTCTAGTATTTGAAACGATCGCAAATGAATATTTTGGAATAAAAGAAGGCGGAAAGGTTAAGGAGAATATAAAAGCTGTTGAAGCAAAAAATATTAATCTCGATATAGATAAGTATCAACAGGAATTTATTGCTGATACTGCTGTGGATGTTAAGAAGTTTGACGATCTTGAAGGAAAGATTGACCCCGATTCTCTAGCTAAATTATCAATGGCTGCGGATGAATTAGCTGTTCTCTTCGATAAGATCATTAAGGAAAATCTTGGATCCTTTAAGAACGTTAAAAGATCTATACCGGCTGTAAGATCTGCAATATACCAGTGGTTTAATACATATCTAGAATCAGATAAGTGGGCAGAGCCATCTCTTATAACCCAGAAGATCTTACTTAACGATAGTAATCGAGGTGTGTTTGAGCATATTCTTTCAAAGGCAACATCTGAATACGCAATTGTTAAACAAAAAGAAGTCAAGAAGAGAATTGAGGAGAGTGAACAAAGATATCCTTTTGATTTGCCTGTCGAGTTGTTTTATAACGAGCATGCAGATGAGATTGTTAAGTTGAAGAAGTATGCTTACGATCCATCTTATTTAGACATCAATCGATCTGCTCCCGAAAAGGATTTTGAAGATTATTTAAATCAAAACAGCTCAAAAATAGTTTGGTGGTGGAAAAATGGAGAAAACAAACAAGACTACTTTGGTATCAAGTATGAATACCAGAAGGATATTTATACATTCTACCCAGACTATCTGGTTCAGTTTTCAGATGGGAAACTAGGGATTTTTGAAGTTAAAGACTCTGGAGATAGAGATGGAAAGACCTATACAAAATCAAAAGCAGAAGCATTACAGAAGTATCTTGTAAATCAAAAGAATAAAAAGCTTTTTGGTGGAGTAGTGATAAAACGAGATCATGTGTGGTCAATCAATACTAATACTTCTTACGATTGGGAGAAATGTGAAAAAAACAATTGGAACGACTGGTCTGTCCTTTAAATTCAAAAAGCCATGATAGAAGAATATAATACACAGATGGATCGAAACGAGTATATGGAAGAAAGGAAACTGTTAGCTAATCTTGAGGCAGAGTCATATAGAAGTTTTGATAAAGCTCTTCTAACATTTTCTTCTGGTGCAATTGCTCTATCTATAACTTTTTTGGAGAAATTTAGTCCTGGATCGAATATCCATTTACTTATTGCAAGCTGGTTGTTTTGGCTGCTCTCAATATTGTTTCAACTCATCTCCTATTATATTAGTGCCAAAGCAATGCGTGAAGAGTTATCAATTCTTAATGAACAGTATAGAGATTATAAATCGGAAGCAAAAATAAATAAGTGGACGGGATGGCCAAGTCGTACTAATCTAATTGCACTATCATCTTTTTTAATAGGTACCATTTTATTTTTAATTTTCATTATTCAAAATTTATAAT
>JARIHA010000081.1 GCA_029288475.1 Candidatus Tayloriibacteriota bacterium
ATGGGCCCTTGGGTAAGATCACTTTCTTCCTTTGAATTTGTCATAGTAAAAATAATTATACCGCAGAACTAGCATAGAAAGATATTTTCTGAGTCGCCGTCTATATTTGTACATATGAAAGCAGTTGTCTATAAAAATAAAAATCAGGTAGCAGTTGAGGAAGTAGAAAATCCTCGGATAGAACATCCGTCTGATGCTGTCGTGAGAGTTACCTCGGCTGGAATCTGTGGTAGTGATCTTCATATGTATGATGGGCGCACAGATATTTCGTCAGGTACAGTTTTCGGTCATGAAATCATGGGAGTAATTGATGATGTTGGACAAGCGGTTGTGTCGTTGAAAAAAGGTGATCGCGTAGTCCTTCCTTTTAATATTTCCTGCGGTTTCTGCTTTAATTGTATACGCGGCTATACGAATGCATGCCTCACTACGAATCCAGAAAAACCTTCTGCTGCATATGGTTATGCAGGCATGGGCCCTTATAGAGGAGGACAAGCGGAGTATGTCCGAGTGCCGTTTGCAGATTTTAATGCTACAAAACTGCCGGGCGAAGCGGGCGATGCCTTTGAAGATGATTTTCTCCTTTTGTCAGATGTGTTTCCTACTGGTTATCATGCGACAGAACTTGCTCAAGTCGGGCCAGGTAAAACAGTCGCGATCTTCGGTGCTGGTCCGGTCGGTCTTCTTGCTGCACACAGTGCAATAATCAAAGGAGCTTCGGAAGTGTACGTTGTTGACCGCTCCGAAGAGCGATTGGCTATTGCTGAAAAGATTGGCGCGTTTCCCGTTAATTTTGAAGATGGCAGTCCAGCTGAACAAATCATTACGATGAGGAAGAATAATAAAATGCTGGTTGAATCCTTTAAACCTGGAGAAGAAAAAATGATGGGAGTGATGTGCGGCATCGATGCAGTGGGCTATCAGGCTCACAGCATTAAACAACCCGACAAGGAAGATCCATTATCAGTTATCAACGAACTTGCTAAAGTAGTAAACTTTACTGGGCACATAGGTATTGTTGGAGTCTATATGCCGCAAGATCCAGGAGCAGTAAGTGAACAGGTAAAAAAGGGAATTTACGCTCTTCCTTTCGGTCTCATTTTTGATAAAGGAATTACTATTGGTACGGGACAAACACCGGTAAAGAAGTACATAGAACAATTAAAGCATCTTATTATTGCAGGAAAGGCAAAACCAGGAATGATTGTTTCCCAGCATACGGCCATTGAGGATGCTCCACGGGCGTATACTATGTTTGATTTTAGAGGTATTGGTGACGGAGAGGAATATACGAAGGTGATCATTAATCCATAAGGTTATTTACTGATGTTCAGCTTTGTGTTTTGCTATTTTGCTCAAAATACAGTACTCTCTAGAGCATGTCCAAGGATGAAGCTATTGTTCGGTTTGAAGAGGTTACGTTTGAATACGGCCATAAGAAGCCCATTTTGCATGAGGTGAATTTTTCTATTCGCCGTGGTACCAAGACTACTATCATGGGTCAGAATGGTGCCGGAAAGAGCACGATGTTCGGGCTTATTACCGGTGCAATAAAAGCAGAGTCTGGAATTATAAACGTGGTCAATGGAATTTCCATTGCTACTTCGCGACAGGTCATTCCTCGTACGGAACTCGATCTTACTGTTAGAGAGTTCTTTGAAAAATGTTTTTCAAAGAAGATATATGATATTGATCCACGAATTGATGCAGTGCTCGAAGTGGTGCACCTCAATGCGCCGCATGATCGTATCGTCCGCTCTTTTTCTGGAGGCCAGCAGGCTCGGCTTCTCCTTGCTTCAGCACTCATTCAAAATCCTGATCTTCTTCTTCTTGATGAGCCTACCAACAACCTGGATAAAGCTGGAATCGAACATCTTACAAAATTTCTCATTGATTATAAAAAGACCTGCATTGTGATTTCCCATGAGGCAGACTTTCTGAACGCGTTTACGAACGGCGTTCTTTATCTCGACGTGTTTACTCAGAAAGTAGAGCAGTATGCTGGTAACTATCTTGATGTGGTGGAACAAATCACCGCACGCGTAGAAAAAGAGAACCGTAAGAATGCTCAACTTGCTAAAGAGATTCAGGAGAACAAAGACAAGGCAAACTTTTTTGCCAACAAGGGAGGTCAGATGCGTCTCGTAGCCAAGCGCATGCGTGAAAAGGCAGAAGAGCTTGAGGATGAAAAAGTGGACATTCGAAAAGAGGATAAAGCTATCCGTTCTTTCGTTATTCCTTCACAGCCCGATCTTGTGGGAGATATTTTGCATATCTCTGCATTTAAAACTATCAAGAACCATAAGGCGGTGGAAAGAAAGACTAAGATTATTCTTCGAAGAAATCAGCACCTACTTCTCAAGGGTCCAAATGGTATCGGAAAGAGTACTCTCTTGGAATCAATTGCCAAAGGTACCGTAAAGGGAGTTGAGAAAAGTGGAGCAATATTGCCTGGAGTAAGAGTAGGGTATTATCGTCAGGACTTTTCTACACTCAATTTTGACGACACTGTTTATGAATCTTTGATGTCTGTGATGGATAAGCAGTTTGAAGAAACAATGCGCGCTACGGCGGCAGGATTTCTTATTACGGGCGACATTATTCATACGAAGATTGGCAATCTCTCAGAAGGGCAGAAGGGTCTCGTTGCTTTTGCACGGCTGGTTCTTCAGCGTCCCGGACTTCTTATTCTCGATGAGCCTACCAACCATATAAACTTTCGCCATATTCCTGTTATTGCCGAAGCTTTGAATAAATACGAAGGAGCAATGATCCTTGTTAGTCACGTTCCAGAATTTGTCAGCAAGATACGTATCGACGAAATACTCGATTTGGAAAAATAAAAGCGGCATTTTTGATAACCCCATGGCCAAAAAGTACTTTGTCTATATTCTCGAGTGCGCTGACAAAACTTTCTATACTGGCACGACGAATAATCTTGAGAAACGCTTGCTTGCACATAATACCTCAAAGACTGGAGCAAAATACACTAAAGCCCGCAGGCCGGTAAAGCTCGTGTATTCTGAAAATTGTAAGACGGTCGGCAAGGCGCTTAAGCGGGAATATCTTATTAAGAAATTAACGAGAAAAGACAAAGAAGAACTTGTCGGAGGGAAGGTTTGACACAGGCTTTTCATTGATATATACTTGACTAATCAAACATTAATCAAGTAATAATCAAACAATATGAAAAAAATCAGCCCTTCATTAAAATTCTTTCTCACTATGGCACGGACCCAGGCTGTCATGGCACGCCGCTTTGACGGGCGTATTCCTCATGGTCTCGGACTCAATGACTTCATGATTCTCTATCAATTAAGCCAGAACCCAGAAGGAAAAATGCGAAGAGTAGACTTGGCAGAGAAGATCGGTCTTACTGCGTCAGGAGTTACTCGTATGTTGCTTCCAATGGAAAAAATTGGTCTTGTTAAGAGAGAGGTAAATGAGCAAGACGGAAGAGTAAGCTACGTAGCCTTGGCGAACGGAGGTAAAATTCTCTTCGAAGAGGCACTCCAATGGACCGAACTTTTGGCAGAAGAACTCTTGCCGGCAAAGACGAAAAACATTGAAGAGCTTTCTTCTCTTCTTGAGACACTTGGCAAGACTTTGTAAAAAGGGATGTGCTCTTGGCAAAGAGGAGGTATACTATCTGTATGCACGAGCCACATCAAAAACCAATCAGCACTTACTTTTTTTACATTTTGCTTTTAGTGGTATCAGTTTTTTGCGTAGCCCTCTATTGGCCGTTTCTTGCTGTTATTTTTCTTACGGCCGCAGTCGCGGTAGTTCTGTACCCAATTTTTAACTGGATAAATATACATATTACTGGCAGAAAAGGATGGCTCGCGTCACTTATTACCATAGGGATTTTCTTGATCGCCATTGGCGTACCTTTTTTCTTTATTGGTGCAAAAGTGGTGGCTCAGGCGCAATCCTTATACGTTTCTCTTTCTACTGGTGGAGTTACCAATTTTAACAATGCTATTTCTCATTTTCTTGGATCGTCAGTACCTGAGCCGCTTAGGGCAGACGTGCAGAATAGATTTTCAGATATCGTATCCTTTATTTCAGGTACGGCAGTTACAATCTTTACTTCGACAGCGAGTACACTTTTTTCTCTGCTTCTTATGGTGCTCTCCCTTTTTTATTTTTTGAAAGACGGAACAC
>JARIHA010000168.1 GCA_029288475.1 Candidatus Tayloriibacteriota bacterium
ATGTAAATTTCCTAGGGTATACTTACTCTTTAGGCAACATGTGTCGGATCCCAGCAGGTTCTCAGGCCCTTATCGAGCGCCGCGATCTCCTTCATATCTTCTTCATCAAGAGTAAAGCCGATAGTATCAAAGTTTTCCTGAATGCGTTCAGGACGTGCCGACTTTGGAATAGTGATGAAGCCTTTCTGAAGACACCAACGGATCATGATCTGCGCAACCGACTTGCCATGCTTTTTGGCTATCTTGGCAATCGTCTTATTATCCATATCATACCCATGAGCAATCGGAGAATACGCTTCTATCGCAATGTCATTGTCATGGCAATACTGCACAAGATCGGGCTGCTGCAGAAAGACGTGCAGTTCCACCTGATTGACCGCCGGCTTTATCTCACTTTCTCTCAATAGTTCTTCAAGATGCTTTATCGTGTAATTGCTGACGCCAATGGCTTTTACTTTTCCTGACTTATAGATGTCCTGCATTCTGTGCCAAGCGGGACGGCGATATTCAGTGACGGGAAAGTGCAGAAGCAAAAGGTCTACATAATCAGTCTGAAGTTTTTTTAAAGATTCCTCAAAGCTCGGCCCGATGTCGTCCCAAAACATATTGTCATTCCAGATCTTTGTCGTGATGAAGAGTTCCGCACGAGGTATGCCGCTTTCGGCCAGTGCCTGCCCGATGAATTGCTCATTTTCATATATTTGCGCCGTATCAAAATGACGATAACCAGTTGAAAGAGCGGCTTTGACCGCATTCTTACATTCTCTTTCCTCTTTCATCATCCATGTGCCAAAACCAAGCTGTGGTATGGTGGTTTTGCTTGAGAGTTTTATGTTGGGTACGTTCATGAGGTTATTATACTCTATTTCTTCACCTTCTTTCTCTTATTAATCACCCATTGCACCGAACGACTGACCGGCTTATCTGTTCGATGAATACAGCCGATCCAGCAACAAGGGCGGCGCATTCCCTCTTTGAGTTCTGAGATCACCCTGCCTACATGATTTTTTCTCGTCTCAGGAGTTTTAACTGAAATAGTCCAACATATCCACTCATTTCGTGCCAGAGGCGTAATGCTCTCCCATGCCTCAAGCGCTTTCGCATCGGAAGCAAGAGCTTTGCGCAGATCAGATGGCAGTGAATGGACCACGCCGGCAGAAATTGGTTTCTTACTCATACGATTATTTTAGCATATAGATTGCGAGAAATAAGAAAAGAAAAAAGACCCGTTCGGTTTACCGAACGGGTCTGATGATTTTACAAAGTTCTTGTCATTACTGCCGGCCCTTGAGATAGGCTTCAGCAGCTCCTGCGACCTCGAGCGCCTTCGCGCTTGCAGCGCCAGTGTACAGCTTCGGCTTATCCAGCTTCATAAGTCCGTTAGGAATTTCGGACCTGATCTCACGCATGAGTGCGGAGCCATGTTTATCTTCCAACGCCCACATGGTTGCTTTAAGAAGGGAAACTTTATGCTCCCTTGCGTAAGGCAGAGCCTTACGACTGACCAGCTCATGAGCATCGCCAAGGTAGCCGGCCATTTGCAGTGCCAGGTAGATGGGTTCGGCAAGAATGACATCACCTTGAGCTTTGAAGTTGCGATCGAGCGCCTCTTTGTCAATCGAAATGCGGCCAATAAACGGCCTTCCTTCCACCTTGCGCAACAGAGTATTGAGCTGGGTGACCAGGTTGATGATGATCGTCGGAAAGTCCCGAGCAATTGAGCTTCCTACCAAGTCACGCTGATGTTCGCTCACCATCGTTGCAAGAACCAAGCCGAATTGGTTCTGATTTTTTACCCATCCCCCCTCAAGACCCTCGAAGGTAACCGGATTCCTCTTGTGAGCCATGGTCGACGATCCGACCTGCCCCTTATCGAAGGGTTCGCAGAGTTCGCCAATTTCTGTCCGCATCAAATGCCTGCAATCCCGACCAAATTGGCCGAAAACAGCCGAGAGCATAACGCAAGAGAATAGATACTGAGCGAGGGGTTCCGGGAGAAGAATCTGTGTGCTGATTGGTGCGGCTTTGAGGCCGAGCTTTTCAAGCACGCGCACTTCAAACGTCTTGCCACCACAACGAGCTGAAATGCCGAGACGGGCTTGAGCATTGTAAGCTCCTACCGCGCCGGAGATTTTTCCCACCAGCTTTTCAGCGGCATCGTTGGCATTCTGAATGTTCGCGAGAACCCTGCTGAGAATCGTTGCAAACCAGAAGCCTACAGTGATGGGCAATGCATGTTGGCCGTGAGTGCGGCCGATCTGAAGCTGAGAAGCGAACTGATTTACTTGCGTGATGAAGTGTCCAATAACCTCGTCTGTAAGTTGCCTTACCACCTTGTGTCCTTCCACGAACTGCAAGGCTCGAGCGGTGTCGAGCGCATCATAGCTGGTGAGCGGAACATGGATCCAAGGCCGGAGCTTCGGGTCCACTATTCCCTGAGCGATTCGCACCCATGCACGAATGTCGTGCCTGGTTACTTCCCGCTCCACACGGTCGACTTGAGTCGTCGTGATGGCGAGAAGTTTCTTTTCAACCGCTCGCGTGAGCAATGCCATCGTGGCCGCCGGAATGATTCCGATCTCGCCCAATGTCTTCATTGTTGCGATTTCGACCCGAGCGACAGACCGAAACAGATTGTCGTAGCCGAAGATTGCCTGCAGATTTTTTGGTTGATACCGAGGATTTCCTGGAAGCGAGAGATTTCTCATTTAGTCCTTTTCTGTGAATGTTCTACGAGCACACTAAGCCGTGCTTTTGGCTTGCCGAAATTGATCAGCTCTGATGGAACCTTAGCCGAAAATTGTCATTAAATCAAATGCCGATATTTTTTGCCATACTTACATGAACATCTTTCTTTTTTAGCGAGAGATAAATGAAAACGGACAAACCGATCAAGACGGACCAGCCAATCAAAAAGAATTCTAAACGCCCTTGCGTACTCAAGTAGCCGATAAGCGGAGCGAGTGCAACATACGGCAGTGTCCTCAGAAACGAAGCCACGGAGAGTATCGTTGCCCGCTGATCTTCTTCTGATCTGCTGTTCAATACTTCGCTCATAAAGGGATAAAGGATGTGGTCTCCCGCATAGAGAACAAATATTACGATTGATCCCCATATACCAATATCGGCAAGCGACAGCAGAAGACTTGCTGACGCAATTGCAGCTATGAAAACAATGACCTGTCCTTCACTCAGATCCTCTGCATACTTATGCATAAGTGCCAATATGCCGACCGTAATTAGACAACTTGCCGCCACCACGATTGACGAAGCGAAGGCACTGAAATGAAAACGAATAAGCAGCATTGGGCGCAGCAAACCCCAGCCAGCAGTATAAAAGAGTCCCTGCAAGCTGATGATGATAGGGATATATACTAAATATGGTGACGTTAAAAACTTTGAAAATCCTGATCTGATACTCTTTAAGTGTTCAAATAATTCTATCGAGAATTTCTGCATCGCTTTTTCAGGGCGAGCATCTCTCACCGACCAGACCAACAGAGATGAAGTCAGGAATGCGATACCAGTAAGAATCCATGGGATTCTTGGATTGATCGTAAAGAGCCAAGCTCCTACTATTGTTCCAATAAGTGAACTGGTAAGAGAAAGCTGAGAGGCTCGCGTGACGAGCTTTCTCCATTCAGCAGAAGTACGATCAAAATTCAGTCTGCTAAAGAAAAGCGCTTCATCTGCACCAGATACAAATGATGTCCCGACCATAAGGATTGCCTGTCCGACAAAGAACGGTACAAAGCTGCTTCCAAATGCCTGGATCAGTAACCCAGCACCTGCTAAAATTTGCCCCATTCTAACCGTCTTGTCTCGCCCAAACCTATCTGCAAGCGCCCCCGCCGGAACTTCTGCAAGAAGACCGACTGCAAAAGCGAGTCCGTCTAATATCCCGACTTGCTGGTCTGATATGAATATATGATAGAAGAAAAGCCAAATGGCGCTGATGAACCAAAAATTGGAAACAGCTTCATAAGCAAGATATTTTCTTGAGAGTGCGCGCTGGTTATCTGTGATTGCTTGGGTCATGATTGTCTATTCTACCCCATCTAAGCAAAATGAAAACCGCCCAAAAAAGACACTAAATTTTATACTTTATACCGCGGATCCAGCTCGTCAACCAATTTATACTTGAAACAAATTTCTTCCAAGACATTATCTTCTTCCCCTGTATTTTCAAAAGATGAATAATTATCAAGTATTTCTTCACCTACTTGTATATCTTTAATGGCTTTGGTCAAAACTTCTTCTTCACCTTCAAGGTAGGCTGATAATACGTTTGGGTTTTCTGAATGATTGAAATACTTCCCGTTATCAGAAGAGAAGCAATAAAGCTTAGTCTTTTTGCTCCTCCATGAATATTTGTATAAATAAATTTGGACCAACTGAGGAAAGCCAAGGATCTGCTCACGAGTAAACTTTTGATCAAAGCCGGCAGTAAATCTCCAGATCTCCGTACCCTTAGCTATAAATTGATCTGCAAATAATCCGATACCGTGAATAGGATTCTCTTTGATTGTGGTTTTGACTAAAAGCATAATACAAAATTATATACTGATTTTACCAATTAGCTACACTTTGGCTACTTGAGGGCTTGCTTAATAACCTCATCAACAACTTGGTCAATCGGTTTTTCCGTATTTATCGAAATAGCACCTTTTGCCAATATTTCTTTTGCATACGTTTGATAACGCCCTAAAATTCCCTTTTTGATATGAGGATCTTTTCCAAAATCATTATCTGTTCGCATATCGATTCTCTTGCTAAATGTTTCCGGACTACATTGCAAAAGCAGTATTTTATCAAACATAGGAAGAAAATTATTTTGATTTCCTGCCATTCCTAAAACAAAAGCAACATCAACATTCTTGTTTAAAAGCCTAGTAAGATATTCGATATCACAAATCCAGTCATGCGCATGAACGAACTCGGGAGTTAGCTTGGTATCCTTCCCTCCGTGCTTTTCTCTCGTTCCTTGATGCACCCAGGAACACAAACCGTCTACCTCATCAATGCTGATAGTATAAAAGCCTCGTCTAGACAATTCTTTGGCGATTGTTGTTTTACCTGTTCCGGAGACCCCGGTAATATAAATCTTTTTCATCTTCGCCTTGATAAAGATACTGGAATTATTGTTTAATTATCCTCTACTGTTTAAATAATGATAAACCAAACTCTTCAAATTTACTATTCTTACTATTTCGCTATATTTACTTATCCTAATTTTCTTACCATCCCGTTGTCAGCATCCACTTCGATCATGTCGCCATTTTTCAATATTTGAGTAGCAATTTTAGTGCCGATAATACAAGGCTTTTTCATTTCACGGGCAACGATTGCAGCGTGGCAAATTATCCCGCCCTCATCCGTAACAAATGCTGCAGCTTTTTTCATTGCAGGGATAAAATCCGGAGTGGTCATCGGAGATACAATGATATCCCCCTCCTCGACTCCTTCCATTTGAAATTTATTCTTCACAATCCTTACCCTTCCACTGACCCTGCCTTTCTGAGCAATCTGTCCCTTCATGGTATCTGTTTTTTCAATGGTCTCAAACAAACCCTCAAATTCATACTCGGGATGCATTTTTGCGTATTCTTTTAGGGGAATGGTTACAATCTCATCACCGATAAGCAATGTTCCCTTGGCTCTTTCTTCCAAGATCTCACGTGAAGGAATGTGAGGAAACTCATTTGGAAAAATAAGATTTGCCAACCGTGTATCTCCTCCAAGAGCTTTTACGCACTCTTTTATGTAAATATCATTTCGGGCAAAGAATTCATCCTTCTCCCTGAGTGGCATGAGGATCTCATTTATTTCTTTCGGGGTCCGTTCGTCGCTTACCGGGTAATACCAAAGTGAAAAAAGTTCTGTTGCAGGTACGGAATATTTCATGTACTCATTTATTTTTTCCTTATCGGTCGTCGGACCAGTATTCCAAAATTCTTCTATTTTTGCCAATACTTCCTTATATTCCTCCACCACTTCCAACATAAACTTTGGACTCTTTTTGTTTATCTCAAGCAATGTATCCCTAAACCACTGAATACCCTTTTTATTTTCCCAAATTTCCAGGCTTTCTCTTGTTGCATAAAAAGCGCACATGACTTTGTAATGCGACTCAATGTGAAGCCTCTTTTGTATCAGATTAAATAATCCCGTGCTCCACAGGCCTTCGATAATAAGACTCACGTCTCTCTCATATTCTTTTTTGAAGTGGATTTTGCTGGGCATTATAATCAATTTATCTTAAACAAATCAATTCTTCTCTTTATTTCCTCCCTAACTTCTCTGGTAAATTTCAAATCCTTGCCTTTTGGATCTGGAACATTCCATCGTAGAAGCTTTGGAGAGGTTAAAAGATACTCAGGCAATATTTCATCATCTTCAATGATTGCCACAACCTTGTCAACTTCATTGACCATCTTTTCAGTAAGCTGGGTGCGGACTGAGGTAGACACATCTATTCCTTCCTCATTCATGACCTCAAGCACTTCGTAAATCTGAGGGAAAAGATTGCCGATTGGTTCTTCGGGACCGCTGATCTTGGTGCCCGCAGAAACAGCCGTATGTTCATCACCGAACTTTTTCCTAAAGAGAGCTTCAGCAATTTGGCTTCGCCCAACATTTCCTTTACAGATAAAGAGGATTTTCATTTACTTTGGTTGCGAGTTATCTCACTATCTCATAATGGAGCTGTATTTCATTGTCACTCAATTTCTTTGTTCCGAGAAGTTTAAGCTGTCTATCAAAATCAGAACCACTAAAAGATGGTATGCCCTTCCCGAGAAGAGTTGGCTCGATATCAATGTAAATTTCATCTACAAGATCTTCCGCAAGAAATGAAGCATTCAGAGTACTTCCACCTGCGAGAATCACAGTGTCAAATCCCTTTAGAATTTTTAGAGCTTCACTTGGCGAATGTGCGATCTTATGACTCGGATCCTTTAATTCAAAATTTGCGTGAGAAACCGCAACAATCTTAATGCCAACCTTAAGAAATTCTTGGAACTCAGGCTGCTGCGAAAGAATCCCATACGTCCTTTTCCCTATAACCATTGCACCTGCTCCTTTTACATTAGAAACATAACTTGCTGATTCTTCTTTTGTCAGAAAATCTGCAGAATCATCGAATTTTGCGATAATGCCATTTAAAGTTGTAGCCATGTATAAGATTACTTTCATATAAATTTTAGTTTACAGATTCTACAATCCACTCAATGCCGTATTTATCCCTAAACATGCCAAAGTATGTTCCCCACGGGCTGTTACCCATTGGTGCTTCTGCTTGTCCTCCAGCAGAAAGTCCATTGAAGATTTTTTCAGCTTTTTCCTTGCTGTCTACGCCTATGTGGATCTTGCTTCTATTTTCGTTCTCACTGACTTTTCCCATGAATTCAGGCACATCATTTCCGATGAGCATGCTTGCATCATCGAGAGGCAGGACGATCTGCATGATCTTGTTTGCGTCTTTCTCTGCAACCTGGAATTCAGGACCCGCAAGATCCTTGAACCGAACCACTTTTTTGAACTCTCCGCCAAACACGGACTTATAAAAAGCAAACGCTTCTTCGGCATTGCCATTAAAATTGATCCAAGGGTTTATTGTTGTCATATGAAGATTATACAATAAATTATCAGGGTTTAACTAGCTTGAGGTTGTAGTCGGAAAAACAACAATCCCTCTGCCGGCATAATACGCTGAAAAATCTTTTACCGACAGCGTATGTCCAATTTGAGTATTTGAACTTACAAATCCTGAAGGATTATTGAAAGAGAGATTGCCTTTACTGAGGTCATACCCGGTAACTATGATCAAATGTCCGCCTTTCTGATCCTGAGACGCAGTATCGTAACCACGTATGTTTGGGTTTACCGATACTATGACCAGTCGTTTTTTAGAGAGCGCATATCTAATGCCTTGTATGCTGAGTCTGGTATATATTTCAGCATTCAGATCATACTTACAGATCCATTTTGCAAACTCCGCATATCTCATGGCAGATATTTCATTGGGATCTTCCAAGTAGACGTTGTGCTTCAGTGCATCCTCAGCCAACTCGGCTGGTTTTATCTTTAGATTTTTGAAATAGCCGAGGGCCATAGCGACAGAAGCCATGCCGCACATGGTAAAGGCCCATTGCGCATAACGTTCCGGCGACACTGCACCGGTCTCTCTCCAATTGCGATCACTCGCGGGATGAAGCTTTTTTGTCAGGCTCAACTCCGCACTTTCCGGGACGGCAAACTGGCAGACATACGGCACTTTATACTCAACGTTTTTAGGAATAGAAGAAAAGCTGGCTAGGAGCTCGTACTGTATGTTTTTTATTTCTTGAATTATCCGGGGGAGGATTTTCATTTAAAGTCATTATAACATGGGCTGATTTAGGTGATTGCAAGCTATTTAACCATTACAATTGTTTGACATAATATATAAATGATGCTATTATATGTTCATACCATAGTTCGCTATGGCGGCCGTTAATGAGCTCTCTGGCTCGTATCGCAAGGTACCGAATGTCTCGGTATAGCGATCCATATTGGTAGCGGGAAATCTCTTGAAAGGAGATAAAAATGAAACAGTACATTGTAAACCTCACGAACCATCTCATTGGTAAGAACCGCTTCGACGAAATCTTTTACCGGATCGGAAATCCGGAAGGATTCGTCAAACACGTCAAAACCGATCTTGAGGCCGGTGATATTCGAACAATGTCCTCCACCAAGCTTGGCGAGATCATGTGCTCGTTTGAAATCGGCGATGTTATAACTGGTCAAAAGGATCTCTTCAACGGCGTCCATTTCAGTGGCGACTGCGAAGAACTCCTGCGCGAACTGGTTTCGCTCTGTCTAGCTTATGCGATCAAGGATCGACTCAGCGAAGAGCGTCTTCCCGGTATTCCCAAATGGGAAGGCCGAATTCCTGGTTTCCAAGCTGGAGTCAGGAAGGTCATTGACCATCTGGTGGCACAGCGTGATCAGCGTAACGTAAGATAGCTACGCAACAGCGAAATTTAGCCCCGACCCAACAATGGTGTTCGGGGTTTTTTATTTAAATAAATTTTAGCTAAATCAGTAGTCTCTTTTTCCTCTATATCGCCTAGCAATAAAACCAGCAAAGGATCTTTTCCTAGAGGGACTCCAACTTTTAATTGTGCGCTCGGCTTTACGTGGATTCCTACTCCAAAAAGCAGCAAGTGGTCTAAACCATACACCCCGACTGGTATACCCTCCTCCCCGGCCTTTCATATGCTCTCTCCAGCGAGTCCAAACAGGTCTTCGAGTCATCCCAGTATAAACTTGTCTAGACCCGTCTAGCCGAGTACTCTCTCCAAGATATACTGTCCCAGGTTTAGGTTTGGTTTTCCAAAACATATATAAATTATAGCAGAGCTAAAATTTGTTGAGAAGACATTATTCGACTAGCTAACTCGCGGTTTGCAGTCATCATCCTAATTAAAAAAACCCATCTACACAGTAGATAGGCTTATCGTAAACTTTGGCATTAGCAATTCAGCCGCAGCCAATTGGATTATGCAGTACCGCGGCCCCGCATTTCAGAAAGCACCTGATCCTGCCTGTGGTGTGAATACAGACCAGGACGCCGTTGCTTGCCGCATGACGCCCAAGGACCGTGAACTCGGCGATGCTTTTGTTGATCGCCCTTTTAAGGAATCTTTCATCCAGTCCCCGCCTTGCGCAATACTCCTTCCTTTCGGGCGCCAGCTTTTTGATCAAAGGGTTGAAGAAATCATTCTGAAGGGACACCTCGGCCTTGAGCCTTTCTTCGCCTGCACGGACACCCGGAAGATAGTCGCTCATTTCCGTGGCAGAATAAAGTCCGCTGGGAAGATATTTTTGCGTCCTGGCCAGCATTTCTTTCATGACCACCTTTGCTTCCGGAGCCTGAGTCTTGCCATAGGTTGCAAACAAGAAAGTAACGGAAGAGATCGCCATGACCGCTTTTACCTTTTCCATGAAAGCTATCTGCAAAGGAATGAGCTTGGGAACATCCGTCCCGCCTTCCTTTTCTTGCCCATCAAGACAAACAGGACAAACGACCTTCAATCCTTTTCCTTCACTGTGCAAAAGGGCTTGTCCGATATTGCTAAGCGCTTTTCTGCTTATGGACCAGAAGCCGGCAATTTCTACCAGCTGCCTGAGCTGTATTTCGATCTGCGCCAACCGAGCTCGATCAACCTGGGGATAATTGCTATCACCGCGAGCGATCGAACACATGATCCGCCTCCAGTTAAGACTGCTTCGCTGAAGCAACTCGATTTTTCCAATTTGTGGGGTTTGCATAGTCGTTTTAAAAGAACAATTTCACAGCGGGCATTTGATGTTGAAGTAACAAAAAATCCCGCCCTTATTACATAATGATTACATTACGCAATAAGGGCGGGATTCTTGAAGAATTCGCGGTGCCACCTTACTTAAAACAAAAACACCTATGGAGGTGCTTTGTTCCACTCATCGACTCCAGCCTTGCGGCCGACATCGAGTATCCCATGGTTACGGAGGAAACCGGATCTCCACTGACGCAGAGATCATCCTGTTGCTAAGCAACTATGCAGGCCCAATCCCCAAACAGCTAAGCCGCGGGGACCTGTATATGGATTTTGTAGCTGTGAAGTACTAAGATAACTTTATGCCTTAGGGTGGGGAAAGTCAAGGCTACTATGTCTACTTAATTGATATGTTTATGTTGTCGTGGAGTCCAAGCGGGAGTGCATGACATGAGCATGGTTAGATTACCTTCCCAACATATCTTTTCTCCCGGCTCGATCAAGACAGCATCTCCTTTTTCAAGCTTAACTTCCTTATCATCAATAAAAACATTGCCCGCGCCTTCCATAACAAAAGCGATCTCTTTGCATTCTTCATTCATAACACATCCTTTATCCGGATAACGCCCGTTCACAACCACGACTGCAATATTGATAGCCGAATCATTCAGAGGATATTCAAATGCGACGCAAGCATCACTATTTTTAAATTCATTCGCCTGGCCTTTAGGAATTAGTTTCATAAGATTTTAAATATTAACTTCTAAATCATCCTCTGAGTATACCCTTTCTTGATCAGATATTCATAAGCCTCCAAGACATCTCCCGGTATCTCCTGCTGTATCTGAAATCCTTTTTTTGGATATTCTCTGATACGCTGAAGATCGCCAACAAGAAAATTAATTACGGTATCTTTACTTATAAATTCATTTGGATAATCTTGAAATGATATCAGGGGTGACGCCATGATAAGTTCTGTATCTGGCAGCCAAATCTTGCCCGTGGCATATGCCCTTCGTTCTGCATAAGGCTTCTGCACGACGATAAGAGTCTTAGGATTTATGCTATTTGCTTTGAGTTTATCAATTGCAAATTGATAATTTTCGCCAGTATTCTGAGATTTATTTTCGATAATGATGGATTCTCTAGCAACTCCTTTTTTAAAAGCAATGTCGGCAAAAACTTCAGCTTCAGTGGTTCCTATGAACCTTTCTCTTCCTTTAACATGATCATGTATTGACCCTGAACCAGCACAAATAAGCATTGGTGCCCAGCCATCAAGGCAAAGCTGCGCAGCGTATTCAGCCACGCGTGTATCGCGGTTACCCAAAACAAGAATAGCATCAGATTTCTTGAGGTTCTGATTCATATGTCCATAATCCCATATTTTTTGCGCTGCAGCTTCTGTGGTCATTTATATTTTTTAATATTAATTCAACCGTAACTCTTACGAATCACCTTTTATTTCTTCACCGACAATCCAATCACAGCCCTCGGGACCAACAAGAGCAGAGTGCTTGACCCCAACAGGAACATCAAATCTTTCTCCGACATTAACGGTATTCTTTATACCTCCCGAAAAAGTCACCGATCCTCTCGTCACAAATATTGAGACCTTGCCTTTATGAGCATGCTCTGGGTACTTCGTATTAGGTTTGTCGCTCCAGGAGTACACACGCACAAAACCTTCTTGTTTAAGCTGAGTTTCTAGAGATTGTGGATCAATGTTCACTCGTTTCATATTTTTACCATTGCCATGAAATTTTAATGCCTGTTCATCACTCCGCGTGTAATTGGGCCAAAATAGCCTGAGGCTGGCGTAATGTGATTGGCTTTCTGAAACCTGATCAGGCTAGCGCGTGTCAAAACACCAAAATTAGTCGTTTCATTCCCCGGCGATCCAGGACCGGTTTTGACGATACTAAACCCATGAGTGTTGAGATACTTCTGCAAAGACTGGACATCAATCCCTACGGAACCAGCAAGAAGGTTACGGGTAAATACAAAAGTATTTACTGGAGTAGTATTTACTAGAGTTGGTTGAGTTTTTACAGAAGGTGCTGGTGCAGTAGTAATCTGCTTAGGCGGCAATACCGGATAGAATACAAAACCTGATCCACTGCCCACCGGTGGGCCATTTGATGGAGGAGGTGAATGTGTCTCAGGGGTTGAATGTATCTCGGGAAATGTCCAATTCACATTACCGCCTCCATCCACGCAGCCATTGGTACACACAACCGGAGAAACAGCGGCATTGGTAGCTCCAGCAACAGAGAGGAAAGATACCGACACGGAGCCTTGCGGGTTGAGTGTATAGCCGGAAACTGGAGTAAACTTGCTTACCTGGTACAGTGAAGTATCGAGTGCAAACACATTACCTGCCCTACCTGTTGCCACCCCAACGAGTTGAGTGAATTGACCGTCACCTGAACCATTTTCCCCGAATTTTCCAAGATAAGCTCCCTCCGTACTAAACATTTGCGCAATATTACTACTGACATTTCCCACATATACCGTATCGGAAGAATCTATAGAAATACTACTTGGTGTATTAAACTGACCTTCACCCGCTCCTCCCATTCCAGCCCTGCAACTAGACGTACAGACTTCCAAATGAGCGACGCCGTCACTTACCCCCCAACCCCACATCAAAATAAAGTTACCATTCTTATCGAATTTTTGAACACGGTGATTGTACGTATCAGGCACATATACGTTGCCATGAGAATCTGTTGCAAGATTCATTGCCACATAACTATCTGAAAATTCACCGGCACCATCGCCTATTCCGCCACCTTGGCAACTTGACGTGCAAATTTGAAATTCGCCCGATCCATCTCTTACCCCCCAACCCCACATCAAAATAAAGTGGCCATCCTTATCGAATTTTTGAATACGGTGATTGTACGTATCTTCTACATATATATTTTGAGAAGAATCCATGATTATGCCTGTAGGATTCTCAAATTGATTTTCAGCAGTTCCTTCACTACCCCATGCAGTAACAAAATTCTTAGAAGAATCGAATTTAACAATACGATTGTTGTAACTATCAGATACATAGATATTGCCCGAAGGATCAATAACTTCACCATGCGAGCACCATATTTGTTCATAGTCATCCGAACCTGGTGACGGAGTCTCTCCAATAAACGTACCGCTTGAATCAAATTCCTGAATGCGGTTTGTTGCACCAGTCTGACCGCAATCAGCAACATATACGTTTCCGCCAGAGTCAGTAGAAACTGACGTGGGGTTTGAGAATTTTCCTGAAGGAGCTGCGGTATACAATGCACCAAACGAATGCAGCGGCGTTCCACTGGAAGAAAGCTTTGCTACTCTGCTATGTTCAGAATCGGTCACATAGATATTGCCGGAAGAGTCGAGAGCTAGGTGAGTTGGATTATAAAAAGGAGAGTCACTGTCGCCAAAATGTGCGAGAACACTGCCGCCGGAATCAAGCTTATAGACTTGTTCATCGTTCTCATTAATAACATAAATATTTCCGGAGTGATCAACAGTCAGACCAAGAGGAAACGTGAAATCAGTATAGGTAAAACTTGCCAACTGACTGCCGTCTGGCGCAAGCTTGACGATGCGATCGTTATCACGATCAGAGACATAGATATTGCCAGAGGAATCGAGAGCGACACCTTCTGGGCGACTTAATGTATTACTATCTGTAAATACGTCGATAACGCTACCGGCTGGATCCATTTTGACAATGCGGTTATTAAATTGGTCTGAAACGTACATATTACCCGACATATCAAGAGCAATGTCATTAAGACGACTGAAAGCTAGAGGCGCAGTAAAGCTTGCCAACTGACTGCCGTCTGGCGCAAGCTTGAGGACACGATCATTATCTTGATCTGAAATATACATATTACCTGAAGGATCCAGAGTTACAGAAAACGGAGAACTCATGGGAGAATCAGGATTAGTAAATATAGACACAACAGCGCCGGCAGAATTGAGTTTGACGATACGATTACCATTTGTATCTGCCACATAGATATTGCCCGAAGTATCAACGGCGACACCATTTGGCCTAGGCGTAACATCACTGGTAAAAAATTCTCCCCACTTACGATTGAACGCAGGAGACGTAACGGATGGTTGCCGAATGGTCAGCAAATTGCCGGCAGTACCATTGAGAGACAACGTTCCTGTAATTGTCTGTGTCCCGAGATTAAAATATAACGTGTCAGCAGAACTAACAGACTTGGTCAGATTATAAAATGTTGTTGAACCAGAGACGACTTGGTTCGCACCGGAAAGATTGAGGGTACCACTACTTGCAACAAAAGTGCCTTCATTAGTGAAGTTACCTGTTACCGTCAATGTATGACCATTTAGATTAAGCGTACCGCCCGAAAAAATATGCACCGTATGAATAGATTGATTGGCAGTAAGAGTGACGTAATTCTGGATTTCCGCATCATTAGTTGCGCCGGGATAATCTATACCCTCCCTACTCCTTATAGCGTCGTAGCTCGCTAGCTGATTGCCAGAAGAGTCAAGCTTGACTACACGATAGTTATTGTAATCACCCACGTAAATACCGGAAGAATCCACTGCCACAGCTTGAGGAGCGGAAAACGCAGTCGTCGAATCAGTAAACGTATCAAGTACTGTACCGGTAGAATCCAGCTTAACGATGCGGTTGTTATTACGATCGGCGACATACATATTGCCAAGAGTATCGAGAGAGATGCCGGTAGGAAAATAAAAGGCCGAACCTGTATCAGTAAAAGTATCTAACACATTTCCATCAGGATCCAATTTAACAATGCGATTATTGCCGCTGTCTGCGATATAGATATTTCCAGACGTATCAAGTGTCACTCCAGAAGGTGAGGACAAAGAATCCCCAGCAGTAAAGACGGCGAGTTCGGTACCCGTTGGACCGAGCTTGATCACATTATTACGTCCAGAATCAACCACATAGATATTTCCCGAGATATCCACCGCGACACCAGCCGGCGTGTTAAAAGAATCAGAGAATTCCGAAACAGTACTGCCGCTTGAATTGAACTTAACAACAAGATTATTGGAGGTATCCGTCACGTAAATATTGCCCGTAGAATCAAGCGTTATGCCTGAGGGCACATCAAACGCGGTATCTGTATCCAGAATGACGTCGGTTACCTTACCTGTAGAATCGAGCTTTACGACACGATGGTTCCCTGGATCAACCGCATAAGTATTACCCGAAGAATCTCGAGCTACTCCAGTAAGACCATTAAAACCCGTAGCACCCCACGTAGCGCCGTCATTCCAATTGCCATCGCGAACAGTTGCGAACGTGTCAGCAAAGACGTGACTAAAAAGAAATACTCCGAGCAAAAGAATGAGGGCAAAGGAAATTTTTGCCGCATGTTTTTTGTACTTTGAAAAGATGCGACTGTTGAAAAACATAATGTGAATATATTCTACCATAGATGTATAATGGCAAACATGGATATGTTGTTAAATGTGAGTTGGCAAATAGCGCGAGCGGAATTTAAGTTGAAGAATGAAGGCAGTTACCTAGGACTTGTGTGGTATCTCTTGAATCCTGTCTTGCTCTTTACCCTTCTTTTCTTTATATTTCTTGATCGCTTAGGAAGTTCCATCCCCGACTACGCTCCGTATTTATTCCTCGGCATAATCATGTTCAATTTCTTTCAATCTTCTACCCTCGAATCAGGTAAAACTTTCATCAAAGAAAATAATTACCTTATCAAGTCGATCAACTTCCCCCGCCAGGCACTCATCATCGCCATCGTACTAAAAAATTTACTTTCTCATTTGTTTGAAGTTTTGCTTTTTGCAATACTACTCTTATACTTTCATCTGAACTTGGCAAATCTTCTGTATTACTTGATTATCATGGTGCCATTCTGTCTATTTATTTTTGGTTTCTGTCTCGCGCTTTCTTCCCTTACGGTTTTCTTTGCCGATCTCGGCAACATATGGAACTTCGCCGTTCGAATATTGTGGTTTGGCACACCAATCCTTTACGCGGTAAATGAACGATCAACATTACTCTATATAAATCTCTTCAATCCGTTATATTATTTTATAACTTTAACCAGAGAACTAGTCATATACGGACACAGTCCAAGCGTATCATTGATTCTCGGGACTATCTTCTGGAGCCTGGCATTCTTACTCCTTGGCACATGGATCTTTGCCACTCTAAACAAAAAAATCCCTGAACTTATATGACCCAACCAATGACACAGCCTGCGATGCGCATGCAAAATGTAAATAAAAGCTTTCAGATCGGTTATCTCAAAAACAAACAAAGCGTGCTGGCAGCCGTAGCAAAAATATTTTCGGATCGCGAGCAAAAAAAGCAGATACACGTAGTGGATAATGTCTCTATTGTTGCTTACCCGGGAGAAATACTGGGCATACTTGGCGATAATGGTTCAGGCAAGAGCACGATACTGCGAATTATTGCGGACATTTACGGAGCTGATTCTGGCACTGTCGAAGTACACGGCAAACTCATTTCTCTCATAAATCTCGGCGCAGCGCTCAAGGAAAGGCTGACCATGAAGGAAAATATTTTTATGGTCGGGTCACTCTTTGGCATGAGTACCGATACCATACGAAACTCACTCAACTCCATTGCAGATTTTGCCGAATTAACAGAATTCATGGGAACAAAAACATATCAGTTTTCTTCCGGCATGGTCCAACGGCTGGTATTTTCCGTGGCTATCCACGCTTCCCCCGACATCTTGCTACTTGATGAAGTATTCGAGGTGGGCGATGAAAACTTCAAAAGAAAAAGTGCTCAAAAGATCCAGCAGCTGGCAGAACAAAAAGTATGCGTGCTTTTGGTCAGCCACAATCTAGAACTGATCGAAAAATATTGTCATCGGGTCATTTGGCTCAGCAAAGGCAAAGTAGTTGCCGAAGGTGCGACCAAAGATATTACGCGCCTTTATAGACAGGAGAAAAAATAACTGCCATGAATACCGAAAATCTTTACATCTTCGTACACGTACCAAAAACTGCAGGCGATGCATTTCGCAATATTGTTACCCGCAATCTAGCTCCAGGCCGTGCCCTGGATGCAAGCTTTGAATATCCTCAAACGTATTACAATTGCCACACCCGACGGGTCGAAATTTCTTACACAAAGGAAGAGTTCTTCACATATTTAGAGTCACTAACGGATGCAGAAAAAAACAAGATTTTCTTTATCGGCGGACATAATGCTTACTTTGGCTTCCATACGCTGTTCCACAAACCTGCTCGATATATTACCTTTTTAAGAGAGCCTGTGGCGCGAACAATTTCCTTATACAACTTTCACAGAACTCTCCTTGAAACGCTTTCAAAAAAACATTCGCTCAAAGAGCCGGAAAAATCCCGACTTGCCATGATACAAGATTCTTTTCTATTAAAAGGCGCCGTGCCCACCTTTGAATATTGGCTGGAACATCAATACAATACGGCAGAAAATTTTTATTCATCACAAGCAAAATTTCTGCAAAATGCCGGATTCATTGTTGGGAATATGTCAAAAGAAAGCATGGAGCAGGCTTTGTCGAAATTTTATTTTATTGGTCTGACAGAAAGTTTCGAATCCGACTGCGCATTTCTCTGTGAAGAAATGGGAATATCGCATAGTGCCAAGAAAAGCAACGCCTCGCGAAAGTACATTGAAGAAAAGGATCTCTCATCCGACACGTTAGAAAAAATACGCCACGCAAACCGTGACGACATTTTGCTCTACGATACCGCCAAAAAGCATCACCACGGAAATCCCTTGAGAGATACGTCGGAAAGATACCTGCCCGACTCATCTGATTTTCTAACTGGCAACGAACATTTCCACCGATATTTCATCGCTCGAGAACTTGCTCGCGGCAAAAAAGTTTTGGATATTGCGTGCGGTGAAGGTTACGGCAGTTTTTTGTTGGCAGAACAAGCCAGTGAAGTCATCAGTTGTGACAAGAATATCGAGGCAATAAAGCACGCAAGACATGTATATCAGCGCCCAAATCTTTCATTCATGCAAGGCGACGCTCGGCATTTGCCGATTAAAGGAAGCAATATATTCGACCTCATTGTCTGTTTCGAAACCCTTGAACACATAGCCGAGCAGCAAACACTGATGGGCGAAATCAAGCGACTTCTGAAGCCTGACGGTTTACTTATCATTTCCACTCCAAATTCCTCAGTCTACGGCAAGGAAGGCAAAAATCCTTTCCATGATAAGGAACTTGATCTCGCAGAATTCAAAGAACTGTTGAGACAGCATTTTACCCAAACAAAACTGTACGGACAAAAGTCCTATATCGGATCGCAGGTTGTTGCACTGGACGGGCAACAAAACATTTTTACCAATTATCTGACAAGGCGCGATTCTTCTTTGCCAACAATTACGGCGGAAGACAAGCCACGCTACTATCTCGCCATTGCTTCCAACACAGTGCTTAAAGAACTCGGAAATTCTTTTTTTACCGATATTGACCGCCTGCCTCATCAAGAACTCTATCAAAAAACTTCAGATATTTGGACGTTATGCTCTCAACTGAATACTTCTCTGCGACGCTCATTCTGGCGGCACGTCCGATCTTTTCTCGCAATTTTTCATCAGTAACCATTCTTTCTAAGGACGCTTCCAACTCTAGGTCAGAAAAAACAAAATAACCTGTTTCCTTATCAGTCATGACCAACCGGTCAGCATCGGTCGGCGTGCAGATCACAGGCAATCCGGCGGCCATAAAAGCAGTCACTTTGGTTGCCGGTTTCTCTCTCTGGAAATCATCATGCAGGTCTTTAATACTTATAGCGATGTCAGATTGCGCCATGACCGAGAAGCAGTTCTTCACTGTCCAACGAACATAGGCCATATGTTCGTCAATATATTTCGGAGGAGTATTCGAATGGTACGTTAGAATAATTTTCTTTTTTGTCTTTTCAGAAACTCGTTGAATGACAAGCAAAAGCGCGGGAACAAAATTGAGATTTTCACAATATCCCTGCACCAATACGCGTATGACATTTGATCCCTCATAAACTTGCTTAAAACTCGTATTGATAACCGGATGTTCAATCAGCGCATGCGTTCCGCAATAATTTTCTATTCTTCTTTTTTGTAATGGATTGGAAAGAATGCACCCATCCATTGACCTCAAGAAATCTGCTTCTTCGGCATAATAAAACCGGTACGCCTCGTCACATGCTGGATTATCAACAATATCGTATATACATTTCTTACCTTGCGCTTTCAACTCTGAAATAGCGCTAAAAAATTTGGGAGAGAAATTTTTTACCACAATAATCACATCAAACTTACGCATATCTTCGGGTCCAAAGAAAATCCCTGCTGTATATACTGCGCTTGTGTTATTTATTTCGTTTACGATCGGATCAATTCGCCACTTTCTCACATTTAAATCATCTTCGCCGGAAGCAATAGGGCCAAAACCGACTCTTATTTTATTTTTGCCTTTCCTGCTAAAAATACGCGTGAATTGCAATTTGAAATACCATTTGCGGTCAACCAAACCGTTCGCATATAAAATTCTCTTTTTTATGTAGGTCAATTTTGACATAGGTTATACATAACCCCAAACAATTCTATTTGTCGTTTTATATATTGCCTCAAAATCTGTGCCGGCGGCCTTAGCCATGTGAATAATGCCTGTATCGGGAGCGACGACCTTTTTAGCTTTTTTCACAAGAGCTGCAAGGGTCAGTACGTCGGTCTGCCCACAGACATTGTAGACATGTTCACCCACAAACTGTTCGCAAAATTCTTTTTGATCCGCTGAACCGGTCAATATGATCTTGTGATCTTTATATTGAACTAGTATTTTTTCAACCTCTTCCTTGGTCAAATCTTTTTCTTTTCGTCCTGACAATGGATTCACGATCAAAAAACCCTTTTGCTGCAGATCATATAAGTTCATCAAATCTGCCGCCTTCTTTTCAGAGATATCATCAGTAAACAGGCGTGTATGAACTCCAAAATCCTTGCCATAATTCTCAATGAGCTTTTGGTTTTGCTGTATCACGGATATATGCGGATCATACGAGATTACCTTATTAAGAAAGAATCCTCCGCCCCTGCAGTCATATCCCAATGTATAGGCGCCAGTCTCATAGGCAAGATAATTGTTGCGTGGATCACCATGCATTTCAAATACCACATCGTACTTTTCTTTTCTTAAAGTTTGAATGAGGTTGCGCAGACTTCCCCGCTTTTCACCATTTCTTCGGCCGAGCCATGTGGCGTCATACGTGATGACCCTGTCTACAGACGGATTACATTCAGCCAGCGGCTTGGTCAAGTTTCGACACAAGACGTGAACTTGGCATGTCGGATTATTCTTCTTAAACGTTTCGAAAGTCTGGCTGGCAAGCACCATATCTCCAATATGTTCGAGCCGAATAAAAAGCACCTTCCGAGGGTTGTCCGGGTACGGCCTCTGTTTTTTATTTACGAAAAAAATATGATCAAAAATGAAAAGCAGGGGCCAATAGATTTTTTTGGTTAAATACATATGCTTGAAAATACTTTCTTAAAATTCTCGACGCTTTCTTCTTTAGTCAGGATCTTCTCTGCATTTTTTCTGAGAAGTTCCCTGCAGTTCTCTTCATGATCGAGAATATACTTTATCTTTTGATTTATTTTTTCAAAATTATTTGTATCTTGTACTATAAATATATCATCAAAAATATCTAACGTGCCGACTCCTTGAGAGATCATTGGAAAACACCCGCATACCGCAGCTTCCAAAGTTGTGCATGGGTAAGTATCGTGAGCAGGCAAATGTATCAAGAATTTACCCTGACGATAAAACTCCGCTACGTTTTCAGTGTAAGGAAAATAAACTAGCTTTTGATCATGCAAGGCAAGTTCCCTAATCTCATCCGCCGCATTGCCGTCACCCACCACAATGAACTTCTCAAAATAGGGACACTGCAAACCAAATGCTACAACCTGCCGAATATTTTTATCCATATCCACCCTGCCTACGTATAAGCCAAAATTTTCTCGCTTCATTTCTCCATGCTGCATTTCTTTTGGATACGGCTGTGCAACTGCCACCGGACAGGATACAACCTGGCGAGCGATGCGCTGACTATGTGCAGAACCAGAAATACAGAAGTCTATTTTTTTGACCACGTGCCTCATCAATACACCCTTGAAAAACCCCTTCTCTTTACTAAGATCATAGAGAAGCAAATCCATATCAAGATATACGATTCGCAGTTTTGGATAGCGCCATTTCAAAAAATACGCGACGTACAAAGACGAGCCCCCTTCAACCAGTACCGTGCTTTCAGAAATTTTGAGAAATAAACTGTAGACAAGAGAAAGTGCAGGATAGAGAATATTTAACATCGGATATTTTTTCATCAGCAGGATATAACTTCGGAACGGCGTGACATGGGTCCGCGCACCAATACTGTCTGCAAAGGCCTGATGACAGTGATGCGGGCCGTGCGACAAGAATAAAACGTCCGGTACTGAAGAAGTTTGCGCGATCTGATCTTTAAATTCCCTGACGAAGATCTTTGTATCAAACTTTTTTGCCTGCTGTACACAATCTGTCAGGTACTTTTCTGTATGCCCCGCCATTTCTTCAATGTTCTGTGCCAATTTAGTTTCATCGATTTGGTCAATCAATCTTCCTGTCACACCGTCAATCACGGTTTCCCTATATCCCCCTTCACGCGAAGTAATAACCGGCTTGCCCGAAGCCATCGCCTCTACGGGAGCCATACCAAAATCCTCATCCATGGCTGTGGCAATAAAACCTTTGCAGCCGGCGTAAAGCGCTTTCAACTTTGCGTCATCCACCCAATTGAGTATGGTTACATTGCTCGGCTGTATGCTTTCGATAGAGGTTTTGTATGTCTCAAATAATTTTGAATTTTTTTCATAACTTCCCACAATAACGAGACGCTCATTTGGCAATTTCGCAAAGGCCTTCATTTGTACCTCTATCCGCTTAGCTCGAGTGAGACGATTGACCGAAAGCCAATACGTTCCTTGCCCATTATTATGATACTGAGAAGTTTGTATGGGTGGATAGATGATTTTTGCTTCACGGTGAAAAATGCTTTTCAAGCGATTCTTGCTGTTTTCTGAATTACAAACGATGGACTGCACGCTTGCACTGTATTTCCTGCTGAGCCTTCGGTTGTATCCTACCCAAAGATCAAAAAACGGCCGTTGCCACCACGGCACAAGCGTCTTGCGCACATATTCCTTGAACGTCCACAGCTCATTGAGCGGAGAATGCGCATACCATATATTTGGCTGATTATGTACCGCACCTGACAGAGCCCAATCGCCAGCGATAATATACAGATCATAGGTCTTGCCCAGATTCAATCTACTAAATTTCCAAGACGCCAGCTGCTGCCGGAACGGAGCATTGACGGGAACCTTGCCGATAGAATGTATGCGCGAGAGCACATCGGCAAACCCCATTGCGCGTATCTTATCAGCGTCGAGATTGGTGGTATACATATCCGCAGCAAGTTCCCGGGTCAGCGTCAGCGCCACGATTTCCGCACCGCCAATATTGTCCATAAAGTTATGGAAAATTGCGATTTTCTTTTTCATTACTATTGGCCGAGCAAAATGAGCCTAATGTGCCGCCAGCCGTCCGCAAAGGATCGAAGCTTGGAGGTGCCGATTCGCGGCCTATACCCGATAGGCAATTCAGCGATATTAAGCCGGAGTTTCGATGCATTGATAATCATTTCTGATGCAAACTCCATGCCGGTGGTTTGTAATTGCATACGAGCAATGGCTTCCTTCGAAAGTGCCCGCGCACCGCAGTTAATGTCTGATACCTTGCTGCCAGAAAATCTTTTTGCCAAATAAGAAAGGAATGGATTGCCAATATAGCGATGAAGCCATGACATTGATCTTTTTTCCATTTGCCCGGCAAAACGATTCCCCACTACCATGTCATATCCCTGCTTAAGACTTTCTATAAAACGCGGGATCTCAGAAAAGTCATACGTACTGTCAGCATCGGCCATAAAGATAAAGCGGCCGCGGGCTGCTGCAAAACCTGCGAGATAAGCTGCACCGTATCCCCTGCGTGGTTCTCGTACTAAGATTATTTCGGAATATTTTTTTTGATATCCCGTGATCACCGCCAGAGAAGTATCGTGAGAATCGTTATCAACTACCACTATTTCTGCCGATAAAGCGTGATGAGAAATCGTCTGTAAAATCTGATCGAGGCACGGGCCGATGGAATTTTCTTCATCCAAACAAGGAATAACCACGCTGATTTCCGGATTTGAATTCATGATATAATATTTCTTTATGATCTTGAGTTTGCTTGGAACACTTATTTTCTTTGCGCCGCTCTGCCTCTGCCTAACATTCCAAGACAAACGAGTGGGGTTCCTCCATGCTCTTATTACGGTAATAGTATTCCATCTAGCACTCGGTTTCTTCACCCAATTATTGCACATTTTTACCTACCTAACAATATTCTTCTCAAGCTTGGCTTTTGCTGTCACGAGCATCATCATTACCTACAAGAAAGCACTTCGTCCGATAAAAATTCGCATCAATTGGTTTGCCGTAGCGACCTTCGTGATCATTTTTTTCCAATTATGGTCGGTTCATTATCGCTATACCGGCACCGCAAGCACTATCGTCGGACGCACGCAGTTCGAAGCAGCCGCATACCCCTATCCATATTATTCTGACGAATGGGTCGGCGTTTCTCTCGCCCGTTACTCCATTCAAAATCATTTATTGCCGAGTGTGAACTCCCTTTTTGCCAATGCAAAGTTTACCAATCCCCTGCTCCTTTTCTTTTCTTTCATTGCAGAGCTGCTCCTCCTCTTTCATCTCACTCCTCTTTTCGGATACAGTATACTAGCGCTTTGCGCAGGCCTCACTGTCTGTCTCTTAAGCTACACATTACTCCGGGCAAACAACGCAAGTCCCCTGGCGGCAGCGATCACAGCGGTCGGAGTGAGCTACATCACCAACGGAGTCAACCTGCCGGGCATTTGGTACTTAGTGCCCTACGTGCCATCACTTGTTCTCCTTCTGATATGCCTCACTGCTTTGGCGCTCAATCGTCCCCGCACGGCTTTCATCTCAGGATTGTTATCGGTAATTTTGTACGCTCCGATCATTGTGCTTATCGCGCCGATACTTTTCGTCTGGTGGCTCATCAAACATATTCCTTATGGCCGCCTTACATAACATCTTTGCCGAATACGTGATGCGTCCAAATTTCAACAATGGCATTTCCCATTTTGCCATTTGGAACATCATCCCGATCATACTATTGCCGCTCATCTGCATCGGCGTAGTACGACTATGGAAAGAGAAAAAAATGCACCTTCTGGCTGCCATTATCACGATTGCGGGATTTTGGATCGCGTATACCTATACGGAAAAATTTTTTATTATAGAATATTCGCGCTTAGTAGCCATAGGTTCGGTGTTACTGGTGATCGTTTCCGGTTTTGGCTCAGAATATCTGATCAGGTTCCTAAAACGTCCAAGCCAAGTAAAAGCCTTGGAAAAGATCTTCCTCATACTTATTTTTATCTGGTCATTTTCTTATACGAGCCACACGGCATGGGAAAAACTTACCTTGACCCTCGACCGTGAGCATGGCTCACACACCGAAATACCGGCTGCTCCGGCCAATCAATATATTACCGGTGATGATCTACGATTATTTTCAGGTTTTTCCCAACAAAGATTCATTGCTCCTGCATGGAAGGGACTGGTCATCGGAGCAGCCACGGACAACTCCCCGCTCGAATCGAAACAATCAGTCATTTCGAACGACATTTTGTCTTATTACACGTTCATCACGGCTGACTGTGCGGGCAAAAAGTCTTTGGCTGAAAAATCAAAACTGGTATACGCTTACTCGACTCATTTTGAATGTCCAGATTTTATTCCCTTGGGCAAAAGTTCGGAGGGGTTGTACTTGTATCGGTTTTTTCGGGAGTGAGGGGAGTTACCAGACAAAGTTTGACCATGATGTTGTTTTATGCCATAGTAATTATGGTTCATCGAAATACGTTTGTCACCAAAACTTAGGGAATTATCCCGAGCGTGAGATGGTCCGCGAGACTATGAATGGAGATTCCATATGAATAAATTCGGCAAAGGTTCCGAAGGTAATTTTCTCGACATGACTGAGGCGTTAAAATTTGGTGTTGGCATGGGTGAAGTAGACTACCAAAGATATAATGTCACGGATTATATCGAGCATCTCATTGCGGGATGTTATCCATTTGGATTCAATCCCCTTCCAATTCTGAGAAAAGCACTGCCGGAGTTCGAATGGCAATTTCACACTTTATTTACAAAGAAAAACCCTAAAATGGCGACTCGTGATCGAGTGATGAAATCAGACTTCTTTTGGTTCCCTGATATGTTATGTTGGGACGAGTTAGTTACGGCCCGGCGAGTTGAAAAGGATGAGAAGCCTCTTATGATCATTGGACATCCTTTCGCCGCACTAGAAAAAGTGGGCAGGAAAGATGTGGTGGAGATGCTTAGATCTTGGGGCGTCACGGAAGATCGTCAGGAACGCCACGCGGATTAGAGCTTCAAAAAACACACGCCCCCAGACAATTCGGTCTGGGGTTTTTTATTTATACTGTTATCTTTTTATCCACAATAATAAGGTGGTAAATAATTTTAAGATTTCCGACCTCTCTTAAGGTACTTTTTGAAATTACTAATACTACCTAGTGAATAGAGCGTGCTGAGCTGTATAAAAAGAAAAATACAATGCCTAATATAGAATCTTTCTATTTTGATAAACTAAAGTAATTACCGTCATCAACAAGTGGGTGTTGTGAGGTGCAATCATAGTACTGGTTTCCGACTACTAACAAATCACCACCTGTATCCATAATGGCACTAGGCTTAGGTCCCATCGAAAACGGAAGTTCAAATCCCGTACATTTCATTGCTAAATAATTTTGCGTTGGTAAAACACTTCTTGCCGTACCGGGTGCAAATCCAACACTCAGTACAAAATAAGTATGATATAAACCATCTTCACTCATTTTACTTGGTGACATAACTTTATATGCAAATCTGGGAGGGGGATATTGATTAATAGTATTTCCATTTCCCTGCACTTGAACACTATTAGCCGAAGCATCCATATTTTGTGGCGCATAATTCTCTTGTTTTCCATTTTCAGTATTATGATACTGGTTACCTGATGTTGATGGTTTAACAAATAAACTACTTATAAAACTAGTTATACCATAAATTATAACTAAAATTAAAAGATTTATAATAATTTTTTTATAATTTCCTTTTTGAATATCCTGTCTTAATTTGTCAGATTCTTGATACATAATAGAAAAAGAGGTTCGATCCTTAGGAGGCACGACTAGTCTAGCACTTTTTCTAGCTTCCCTCAAGAGCAGGGTACCGCAAATATTTAAATCTTGATTCAAAAGAGAGAATAAATATCTCATATCTGAATCTCTGCATTATTATCTATTCTATACCAAATAAAATTCTTCGGTGGTGTTTGCAACTTCTTATTTAACCCATCATCAAAATCCCCGGTTAAAATAGTCAAAATCAAAAACCCTAAAAATCATACGAAATATCGAATGTAACATTCCGTCTCTATACAAAGGAACTGAACTTTTCAAAAGGACTTAGAAATGAAGAAACAATATTATTTTGTAGTTGGGTTTACCCTACTCATGGGTATGCTCTTTAGCACATTCATGCTGAAACAAAAAAGTGAAACATTGGAAGCTCTTCAGGATCGCACGTTTACAGCCAGAGTTATGATTCTTGAAATCACCACTCATCAAAAAGTTGACTGTCCAGAGCTCAATGAATTCCAGCCAATTAAAGGCGTGGTCAGGCTTAAATTTGACCGGCAAGTCATGATTTGGAGTGAAAACGGTACAGGTAAAGGTTTGGGCTACGCTACAGATACAGTTGATTTGGACATCAACGCAAATGACCAAAAACAGAGAGCCCTGGAGTTTGAAAAGCTCATTGGAAAAGGTCCGATGACCTTTCATTACAGCCAAAGCTTTTTATCAATTTGTGACTCTTCCAGAATTCCCACGATCCAAAAGATGGACGTCATGCCTTAATTCTGCAGCGGCAATTGATCGCGGCCCTTCACAAAAGTTGGGCCTTTTTGTGCGCTTACTGTCGGAAGCGGCAATAAAATAAAAAAGCTCCACATTGCTGTGAAGCCGAGATCATACAAATCTCAAAGTACCTAGTCTAAACACTGGAAGCAAGACTCACTCGAGCCTCACCACATTCCCCGGTCCGATGTCTTCGAGCGTTCGACATCTGGCCTTCACCATGCATTCGCTCAAGTCATTCTTGAATGTTTGAAGCACCTGCACCAATCCTCTTTCTCCATCAGCCGCGAGACCATAGATAGCAGGGCGACCAATGAGGACGGCCTTGGCACCGAGCGCCAATGCTTTGAAGACGTCCTCACCATTCCGAACCCCACCATCAAGATAGATATCAATCTGTTCCTTGATAGTGGGTGGAAGTTGAACGAGCGCATCTAGTGTAGCCGGAAGCTTATCGTTCTGCCGACCACCGTGATTCGAGATGATGACCGCATTCGCACCGGCATCAATCGCCTTGAGAACGTCTGCGTGCGAAAGCACCCCTTTGAGAATGACCGGGACCTTGGCATACAAGACGATCTCCCGGATGTCTTCCCAATTGAGCCTCATAGGCATGTATCTCTCATAGTATTGGTCGAGGGTCGAATAGGGAATCGCTGGATCTTCTGGGAAGATCGGCAGTTTGTGTACCGGGAACTCCACTGCCGGAACGGCAGGATCCCGCTTGCACATCGAGCAACCCATGACAGCATCTACCGTAAGAACGATCGCTGAGCAACCGGCGTTCAGAGCCTTGTCGATGTAATGCTTCATCAAACCCAGGTCCTTGTACATAAGGAGCTGATACCAGGTATGTGATAGCTGGGAATCGATCTGAGAAAAATCAAGCGTCGAAAAGGACGAGATGATGTAGTTGGTGCCGACCTTGCGGGCCGCGGCCGACGTGGCAGATTCTCCCTTAGGAGTATACATACCATGCCAAGCAGTCGGAGCGATCATGACCGGCATCGCAAGATCTTTTCCGAAAATCTTGACTGCCGTCTGAGGATAGTTCGCACTTTCCTGCATTCGATTAGAAGACACGATGTCATAATAACAGAACGCGTGGATGTTTGATCGGGAGGTGTTACCTTGCCCAGCGGCCCTGCCGATATAATCAGCAAGACCGAGTCCGAGTCTACCCTCGGTAGCGATTGCAAAGTCCTGAAGGGTTTCAAGTTTTCTCATAAGCAGTGAAAGTGGAAGCGAAGTTGTAGCCAGTCTCCGTGCGGAGTCAGACTAGGATTTTAATGAGCAAAGCCAAACAATATGACCTTTAAATCCTTTTTAATTAAACCATACAAGTCAACTTTATGCAATACTTCCACACTTGATAATATATAGCGTGGTTCAGTTTTGAGTATTAAAAGAACAAACTATATTAGTACTATTACCAACCAAAGGAACTGCACCGGAAATATTTTTCTGATTCGGATATTCTCTTCTGAGCTTTTCAACATCCTCCCTATCCATCTGCCAGCCAATTGCGCCCAGGTTTTCATTGAGATGATCGGTTTGTCTTGTCTTGGACAATATGATGACATTAGGCTGAACCATGAGCCAGTTCAAAGCTATCTGCGCGGGGGTCTTTGCGTACTTATTGCACATTTCTTGAAGGACATCTGGTATGTTTCTTAACATATTCCCTTTGTCGAGCGGGCTCCATGCAGATAGAATAATGTCGTTATTCTGGCAATATTCTAAAAGACCAGTAACCTCTGGTTCACGAAATTCTAAATTATAATGAACCTGGTTGTACACGATTTTGTTTTTTGTGTAGCTTTGAGCCTCGATTAACTGTTCCTTTGAGAAATTACATACGCCGATATTTCTGGTTAAACCGTCGTCAACCAATTTGTCGAGTGCCCTGATCGAATCTCTGAGTGAATGTTTTTCACTAAATCGGTGAAGCAGGTATAGATCGAGATAATCAGTTTGCAATCTTTCAAGGCTTTTTTTACAGGAATTCAATATATTTTCATAAGCCATGTTATCAGCTTGTACTTTTGAAACGAGAAATATGTTTGAACGGTCATAGCCTTTCATCGCTTTGCCTACCAGGATCTCACTGTGCCCGTTGGCGTATACTTCTGCAGTATCTATATGAGTAACTCCTGCATTCAAAGCAGCCTTGATCCCAGCGATATCGGCAGCATCATCATTATTTGCATCACGTTCGTTGTGCCCGCCCATCCGCGAAGTACCCAGACCGTAAAGGGGTATTTCAAAACCTGATTTTAGTTTTTTTGTTGGAATTTTCATGAGTTATTTATATGTTGGATTCTAAGGTATCTTAAGCGAGATAACCTAATCGCTTTTTCCGCCCAATTGCCGAAAAGTATTTATCGAGATGATAGACGGGTAGATTTATTTTTTTACCAAGACTGCCGGCTAAGAAGCGGTGTTGATTGGTACTCAATATTTGCCGGGATATTTTTTGCAATTCATTATAATCAACGAACTATTATTGTATTAAACCATTGCTCTTGGAAATGAATGGCCACTATGATTTGTTCATCTGACATCTCCATTCCTTTTGGCACTACAATTAACTTGTCGTCATCGTCATTTTTTCGATGAGCAATGGCGATACAGATTCCTTTTGCTTGTTCAAGAGACTCTTGCACCCCGAGATAATAAGCATCCAAATCTTCTCCGTCGGATGACTTTACTCCTCTAATAAAACCGTAATTTGCTGCATATATAAAACCATGCTTGGGATGTTTAGTTCCGAGCGGACGGTCCATTACGACTTCAACTTCTTTACCAAGGTATTGTTTTGCTAATTGTAGTGAAACTGAATTTTCCATGGATTTTATTATAGTCGCCTCACAGGTTAGGTTCATTCTTCCCTATTTCTAAAAGACGGCTGGCGATTAATTCAATTTTTTGCCGATTGCCTGGCAATCCCATAGTCTCGATCTCTGTCTTCCAGAGATAGTCGACAATTTCCTCCCACGAAGCTTTGCCAAATACAAGCGCGGCAACTTCCGCGACATAACCATCGTATTCATTCTGAGCCTCTGTAGATTGAGCGACCCCGATTGGGTCCCATTCTTTCAGAAGCACTTCTCGAATGACCGAATGCCTTTGTTGAATTTTGTTCATGGAATTGAATGGGCTATTAAGCGATTAAATGTATCGATCAGGCTCTGGCCATCGCCATCATTGCTTACCCTAATGTTCTAAGGTTTTCACATTTAAATCTATAATAGATCAGGATTAATTCTGGTTCGGGATACATCACACCTCTTTTTATCATTATATCTTCACCATATACTATCCTATTCATTTCATTAATTGCTCTTTTGAAAGTAGTAACATCCGTTGTTGTGTTGAGTATGCCCGCAAGCATGTTAATCCGCTCCACTTTTCTGGGCATAGCCTTAGCAGCTTCAAGTCTTGATTCTGACGCTTGTCTGCTTTTTTCTGAAAATCGCTCCTCTACAGTCCTTACCAAACTATCACGATATATATTTCCATTTTCATCGATACCTAAATGAGATGGGCTGTATTCATTCCCATAATCAACAAGAAGGCTTTCTCTTTCATATATTGATTTGCTATCTTCAGGATTTGATGATTTTGGTTCTTTTTCCATTGTCTTTTAATTATATCGCTTTTCTTATGATCTGTAGCTATACAAAACAGACAAACTATTATCCAATGCTTCTCGAGCGATGCACAAGGTGACTGGAGGGAAAGGGACTCGGTCCTTACAGAACCAGCACAGGTTTCGTATCGTGCATTACCCTGCTTGACTAATTAACCAGAAACAGCCACTGGCACAAGCTCTTGTATTCTCTTAATCGCGTACTTTACAAAATCAAGTTCCTTACCATTTTTCTTGTTAGTAATTCCCCACTTAATACTATCAACGAGGCGCAGAATAACGAGTATTTCGACATCGTGCTTTATAAGTTCATAATGCGCTTTAGATATTCCGTAGCCTTTCATGAAAGCATTTTCGTATTTTTCACCATATCCCCACGTTAAGACCTCGGAGAGCTCGAGATGAGGCGCGCGATGCGCTCCTGCGGTACCCCAATCAATGAGATAGACCCTGCCAGCAGGATCAATGACAGTATTCTTCGGCGCCAAGTTTGAATGACAGAGGACAGGATCAAATTGCCAATTATAAAGCTCGCTTATTCTCTTTGTAATACACTCAACTTGAGATTGGTTTAAGATACTTTCTTTAATGAAGAAATTCGTCTCAAATAGCCATTCAAGTGACCAATCAATAACACCCTTCCATTCATTTACAAAATCATCGTCATCTGGATTCTTTAGATCCTCTCCATAACCTTTCACTTTTACACTATTTATCTTTTTTGCGTACTGCCCGAGCGTATACCAAATTCGTTCTTTATCTTCAGGCTTTTCAGTACCATCTACGCCTTCAATGTATTTAAAAATAGAATACGCCTTATCATTACAAATACCAACATCAATAACAGTCGAGGTTGGGACACCTACAGCAGATACCTTTTCAATACACCATTTTTCTTTTACATAAGTTTTTAGGGCTGAAGCATTCTGAATTCTGAAAATGTATGAATCATTCTTAATTACAGCCTTGAACACATTATTGATTTCGCCCTTGCCGAGAATGGGAAAAACAGCAGTCGGTTTTATACCGAATACTTTTAAGGAAATAGCGTCCACTGTTTCATTCATGGATTTTATTATACCTAATATACGGCAAAATTGCTGATACTATCAAAAACCATGAGTAGTAATACTCATAGTTTTTGATAGTACTCGTGCGGGAGAACCTAGCTCTTGTTGGCTGAGGGAAAGGGACTCGGTTACGGATAATTTCCTCGCCGCCGCTCGGAAATTTCCGCGACCCCGGCTCGCGGTTCGCCCTGCTGGGCTCACATCCGCTCCGCCTTTCTCGTCTATTTTACCCCTTTCAAGACTACCATTTTCTTCATGCACTCAAAAACACCAAACACTCAGGAATGTAGTGGTAAAGATTCTCTGCCGCTACTGCTAGCATCTTAGATAAAACTTGATCAATGTAATATGCCACCATGAAAAAAATCAGATGTTAATTTTAATTTATTGACGACGATTGGTAAACCTAAAAGATCCAATGACAATACAGACCCATTTCCATCAACGCCTTGATTCAATTCATAACCAAAACCAGTTTGGCCGTGAGTATTGTCAGATGAATAAGTGTAGTCAACACATCCTACGAGCATAATACTGAAATATCTGTCTTTTACCGTCGCATCCGACTTCTTAATCTGATCAGCTTCAACTAAGGTATTTATTCCTTCCGAGTGCGAATCTCCAGGAAATAAAAACTGTCCCCTATTTGAATCATAATTTGTCATCTTATATACCTTATCACACTCTTTCTGCTCATCGGGAATCAAATTGAATGCATTTTCTTTCGTTAAAGGAAAAGCTGAAAATGAAACCTGAGTATTTTTGGCTGGCAGCTTACCTACATTTTTTAAGTTCAGATAAAGCGATATTTGAGCTTCCCCCAGTTTATCAATATAAAAAGGTCCAGCCATCTGCAAATCGGCCGTAACCCATGGACGACTATCAATAATTATTTCGTTCAACTGCCCTCCTAAAACTTTCCACTGACAATAAGCCACAATAACACTACAAACAGTCGCGACAGCGATTACACATGTAGAAATAACATTCCAGTCCCAAGATTTTACTTTTAAAATTTTTATGCAAGTAAACTTTATCATATATTTATATATGATAATATACAAAATCTCCTTACATGTGAAGGAGTGCAGTACAACTCGCTGTATTAAACACTAAATTCCATAGAAACATTGTTTATAGTCAGCTTTCTCAGGTCTATAATTTAAGATTAATATCTTTCCCCGTTAAAGATTTAAAATTATTATTTATATTTTCTAGCATTTCATTTACGACAGCTTCAATAATTCCCTCGTACATATTTGGTATGAAGCTAAAAATAGTATATCTTCCGCCCGTCTGACTTATAGGATAAATTCCTCTATCCTTAGCCCCAACATCTTGATGTGCTAATGCCTTATTTACATATTCAATTATTTTATTATGATTAGGTAACCACTGATCATAATGAGTTTTTAATAAAGCACTAAGGTCGATTGCTCTACTTTGCTGTTTTTTAGCCCATGTAGCATTTTGAAATAGTGACCTATATAAAATACTAGCGTACCCATGTGAAATCTGGTTAACAAGTCCAAAATCTAAAGGTGATCTAAAAGTTTTTTTATTCAAACTTTTAGATATAAAAGCGACTTCATTTATCAGCTGATTTGGAATTTCTAAAACCTTTTTTAAATATAAAACTCTTTCATAGAGTAAAACTAGTGCATTTTCATCTAAATCTTTTAAATTTTTAATAGGGTTCTTCTTTTTGTTTGACATGAATGTTTTAAGGACTTTTTTGTATACGCTGCAAAAGGATTGATACGATTTGATTATTTTGTCTTTCTCGGTTTTGTCACTCAGCTCACTGTCTGAGAGCAATGCGCGGGATCCAATAACAATTACGCCATCTCCGGCCGATCCAACAGATTTCGCAAACGAATGCGACGCATTTCCGTGACTCAAGTAGACTTGGATTTTTGAGCTTTTGGCATGGAGTGATGAAATTATCAACGCAGGGCCAGGAGCGGTGCCCCAAATGACGATCGCGTTTACATCGTTTGGAATACTGTTTACGATGGGCTCGGCATCGGTGATGTTTTTTGAATAACTTCGGTCAAATGTAACCGTAATTTGCGGCGAATTTGTATCGGCTTCTCGAAATGCCTCGGCTCCGCTCTTGCCGTATCCGTCATCTGAAAACAGCAAGGCAATTTTTGCACCCTCTTGGCGCATGCTGATTATTCCGGCAAGCTTTTGCGCGGCCAAGCTGTCATTTTGCGCAAACTTGAACGCCCACGGATTAACTTTTGTCGGATCACTGGGATCTTCAATTGTCTTTTTGCTCGCCGCAAGTGCGAGTAATGGAATTTGATATTCTTGCGCTTTTTTCGCCAATGGGATTGCTTCACCCGAGGTGCTTGGTCCAATCACAGCCACGACATTGGAATTGTTTTTGAATTCCTCCAAGAATTGTTGGGCGATGTCTGGTTTTCCCCCGGAATCCCTGATGAGCAATATCACTTTTCCCTTCGAGTAGGCGTCCTGCGAAATGAGCGCCTCTAAAACTTTTGCCTCTGGCTCACCGATATAGTTTGCTGGGCCGGTCTTGGAGAGAATGACACCAATTGTGATCTCATGGGAGGTTTTGCGATTTGCAACAAAGAATACGACGATTCCAATCGCAATCAAAGACATCACCAGCTTTGGAAGAGTTCTTTTTTGCATACAATTTTAGTTTTTAGATAATCAACCAAATAAAATTCACACGCCGATTTTTGGACATTCCTTACCTGAGCCCGAGCCTCGGCGTAACTCTCCACATCTTTGGCGCACTTGTCAAACGCTTTTAAGTGTGACCCTTTTGGCCATTGCCTCCTCGGTTTAGCGAACCTCTTTCAGGTCTGGCTTGCAAGAGGGCGACGTGGCCCCTTTTGATTGCGGCGACATTTTGGGGCGTTGAGTCCATTCGCGACAGAATCATAACGCGGGACATCGCTCGCGCTGCTTACGCATTTGGTTCCGATAGTCGATGGCAAATGGTGTTTGATGTCGATAGAACCTTTAGTGCGGTAGGAACTTTAATTCTGAACCCGTTTTTTTATTAAAAAACGGCTCTTCAGGAATTTTCTCGGGATATTTCATTCAACAAAACAAGCGCCAAGTTCGCCCACCGCAGCTACCATCGACGTAATGATTGTGGTACAACCCGAGCCTCGGGATGGCCGGCCATTCCCTCCCTCTCCCGTCTCAAGGCGCTACCGCGCCGTTGGATTCACCAAGACCAGCGAGCGGCGGAGAAGGTCTGGTGCTCCATAGCGCGCGTCGCCGCCAGTCGCCACGCGTAACGAACTCGCTTGGCCTTGGTGAATAGGCGCACCCAACGCCTACGATGTCCAATGAAAACTCCCAGATGATCCCGGAACAACGAAAAAAACAGCCTGCACTGGAAGGTGCAGGACTGTTGCGGTTGCGGAGGCGATATCTTATTGCCTCGCTCGTCGTTGAAAGTAGAGGAAGATTCCATCGTGGTGTTTTAGAGCGGCAGCGTTTACAGACGGCGGCACCTCTAACGGAAACTGTCCATGAACCTCTGTGGCGGTCAAATCTGCTACACACTCAAGGTCTGGTCGCGCCACTGTTTTGAACCACAGACACGCGCGCCCGAGATCGTAATCTTTGTAAGGGAAGTAATACCACCCATGGCCGTGGTTGATGATGGGATGATGCGGCGACTTGTCCAACAAGTCTAACGTGCCGGCTTTGAGGACGGGCATGTATGTCGCGTTTCCTGGATTTACATCTGCGGAACTGATTTTAGTTGAGTCTCCGGGATTGACAATTCCCGGCCGCGTCGGTGTGTCTAAAATAGTTGTGTCGGCGTATTGGGTAATTACTGGCAGACACGAGATTAGTATGATGGAGGCAATGCCTGCACCCAACTTTAGTGAAGGGCGTTTCATAATGGTATGGCTTCTTGTCCTCGACAATCATCTTACAGGGACGATTTGTCGGGGCTTTCAATGTATTTATCAAATACACTAAAAGCCTCGACAAATAATTGTGCCACATGGGAGGATGTAAGAATGGAATGAACTTGGCTCTAATGGGAAGTATATAACAAGTAATGTAATATGTCAATATGTTATCCGGAGTTGGAACAATTTCCAATAATTGTATGTTGCTTGTATTATTCTGAATGCTGAATCTATTTGATGTAGCCTTCAGAAGTTTATCGAGGATGCCGGGATGTGTTTTAGGCTATCGACCTTTTTGTTAATGATTGCTCACGCACGTCTGGATGCTTTATTGTGTCTCACATTGCCCTAACAGTCTGTTGAATTATCCCCCGGCAATTTGAATATTTAGTTGACTGCGATGTCTGACTTGTATGTTCTCCGCGAAAAAGAAAGTGGCTCAGGCCGAATTCTGGATTGCTGCCGATCATATAGTCACGTCCGCCAAGAGTGGGTTCTATGCCAAGCTGGATGAGACCTTGGAGAGCTTTGGGTTTGCCGCCAAGGTGCGCGAACTCTGCGCTCCGGCCTACGACAAGAGCGGGCACCGCGCTGTTCATTGACATCTAAATTAGAATCAAAAATGGGGCATTCGACAGGTTCGCGGAATCGTGATAGTAAATTATTGTGGCTCAAGCTTTTGTGAGGGCCACTATCGCTCTCGGGTCACACCGGGAGCGCGGATTGAAACGGAGAGGATTCTAGCGCGATCCAGCAGCGTGTTTAATCGCTCTCGGGTCACACCGGGAGCGCGGATTGAAACATACTGCTTGATGTCTTCAGCGACGAATTTAGCGCATCGCTCATGAAACTTCGCGAACTTCATAAGGTGGAAAGTTCCTCGCAGGACGACATCAATCGTTCCAACCACCGGGCCTACGAGGCGTGCGTCGCCAGGCTGGACCGGCTTGTGCGGTTCAAGACCTCGCCGGATAACTCCGACGGCAGCCTGCTCTCGAATGAGGAATACGCGCGCGAACGCTCCGCGCTTCTCAAGGAGAAGGCCGGTTTGGAGGAACTCACCCGGGATAGCGGCAAGCGCGAAGAGCAGTGTTTGGACTTGTCGGAGAGGGTCTTTGAATTCGCCTGTGGCATTCGGGAACGCTTTGCCAAAGGGGACTTCCAAAGAAAAAAGGAGATTTTGTGGATGGTTGGATCGAACCTCCGGCTAATCGACAAAAAATTGAGGATTGAAGCCAAAAAACCCTTCGTAATCCTGGGATCGTTGTTACCGCATGTGGCGAATGAAACCGGGCCAATCGAACCTCCGATTATGCCGATGCCACCAAGGCAAAAGGAGGCGGTTGCCTCCCTTTGCACAAGCCTGCTGGGGGAAAGGGACTCGAACCCCTATACTATGCGCCAAAGGCATATGTCCTACCATTAGACGATCCCCCAATGAGTTTTATCATACTACTATAGTATGGGATTTCTGCAATTACTGTTTTGCGAGGAGTTTGATTGCGGCTAGTTCGAGCGGCAGTTCGGGGAGATGGGCGTTGGTGATGTGGTCATATGCGGTGAGGAGCTCGAGGAGGGTCTTTGAGCTGATGGTGAGCTTTTCCTTGTCGGCGAGGGTTTTGAGGAAGGTATAGTCTGCTTCGCTTACTTCTTCCTTGATGGTGGGTGCGAGCTCTTTTGCGTAGCGAAGGAGGAGGAGGAAACGGACCTTGTGGAGGATGAGCTTGAGGTAGGTCTTCATGTCTACGTTTTGTGCCCTGGCGACGTGGATGGTCTTGAGGGCTGTGGAGAGGCAGTCTTCCCCACCGGCTTCGAGGGCTTGGATGAATTGGTTGACGAGGCTTGCGCGGGGTGCGCCGGTGATGACCTCTACTTCTTCGACGCTGATCTTTTTGTTTTTTTCGGTGGTGCCTGACGAGCTTAATACTTTCTGGAGGACGCCGAGAGTGTCTCTATATGATCCGTCGCCAAGGAGCGCGATGAGCTCTGCTGATGCTGGCTCAAGGGTGAATCCTTCTTCCTTTGCTACTCGCAGAACTACTTTCTTGAGGACGTCGGCATTGGGCTTCTTGAACACAAAGGTCTGACAGCGGGAAACGACGGTCTCAGGCAGTTTGTCTATCTCCGTGGTGGCAAGGATGAAGACGGCATGCTGTGGGGGTTCTTCGAGGGTCTTCAAGAGTGCGTTGAATGCTTCCTTGGTGAGCATATGCACCTCGTCGACAATATATACTTTGTAAGGTGATTCGAACGGCAAGGTATTGACGGACTCTTTGAGCTCGCGCACATCGTCGATACCGCGATTGGAAGCGGCGTCGATCTCATAGAGGTCGTTTGCACTGCAGCCGATCTCTGCGGCAAAGATGCGGGCAACACTGGTCTTGCCGGTGCCTCGCGAACCTGAGAAGAGATAGGCATGAGAAATAGTGCCGAGCTTGATGGCTCCTTCGAGCACCTTGATGATCTGCTCCTGATCGAGCACGTCGGCAAACTTCTTTGGACGGTACTTTCGATAGAGGGCTACTTCTGGTTGATTGGCCATGTGCAAAGTATAGCAAACTTTTTTAAAACAAAGAAAAAACGCAACGGCTCCTATGAGCGCGTTGCGTGGTGAAAATGAAACAGAATGAACTGCGAAGGGCTAGGCTGGGCGGGCCCCCAAGAATTCCTCGGCGCTCGGGCTTCGTACATTCCTGTAGTCCAAGAATTCGTGCTCCCTGGCCAAGGCTTCAACAAACTCCTCACGTTCGGTGTAGCGAGGAATTTGACAGAATCTGGTCCAAAAGGAAGGGTTCACAATTTCCCTATTTTCCAAAAATTCCCTGGCACCCCGGCTGCTCAGCCTGAGTGCGATAAGTATTCTCCTGACCGCTCCCAAGGGTCTTTGTTTTGCATGGCGAGGTTCACGCTTATACTTTGGCATAATGTGTTGGGTTCGTTGACTGTTCTGACGTTTAAGGACTCTTTCGACATCATAGAACTTCTATATTTTTATGCAAGGGAAAAGGCGGGGCGCTTCGGCAAAAATGCCAAAACGTGCCCGCCTCTGTTCCCCACTGCCTAAGATGAAAAATCGTAACGGAAAGTGTGGGGAATAAATTTCCTAAAATTATCCTGCGTAAAGTAGATCTATTGTTGAGCTTATGCAACCCTCCTACTCAACATGCACGTGAATATCGGTGCGCTCGTGTTCTACGCGAATGAAATATGAAAGAAAAGCACCGATCAAAAGAACAACTGCGGAATAAATATACACAGTACCGTAAGCGGAAACCTGCGCCTTAAGAATAATGAGGGCGATAAATTCTTTGGTAGCTGTAGCGGTATGACTAAAAAGCTGGCTGTTCTTAGAGATAGCTAAAATATTGCTTCCCACTTTATTATCCAAAATAGTAGCGAAGATGGCGACACCGAATGCTCCGGCCATGTTGCGGGCAAGAGCAAGAATTGATGAGGCGACACCAATCTCTTCGGTAGGCACTACTGACGCAATGATGCCGGTTCGCTGCGGCATACCAAGTCCCATACCAAAGGCCATGACCATGAGCGGCAGAATGATGCCGAGCGCCGTCGAGCGTGGATCAAGATAGGAAAAGAGATAGAGTCCGAGTGCCGCCACCAAGGTACTGGTCATGATCACCCACCGCGGCTGTACCTTTCCTATGAGCATTCCTCCTATCGGCGAAGAAGCCACGAAGGCAAGGGCCATCGGGATGAACAGGTATCCGGCGGTCGTCGCATCATATCCCAAGAAAGTCTGGGCAAAAACGGGTACCAGGAAGACGCTTCCCATCAAAGCCATGAAGATAGCAAAGTTGTTGAGTAAGGTAAAAACGAAAGCTGAATTTTTGAAAAACTTGAAGTCGACGATCGGCTCAGGATGATTGAGTTCGATCCGGGCAAAGAGAAGGCCAAAAAATAGAGCGGCAAAGTAGCAGATCAAGCTGGCTGAAGAAAGCCATCCCCAGCTCAAGCCCTGATCGAGCACCAGCACGATGGCAGAAAGTGATATACCGAGCGTAATAGCTCCCCACCAGTCGAAAATGACCGTCTTTCGATCAGAAACTGACTCTTTGATATAACGAAGGGCCATAAGTAATCCGACGATTCCGATCGGCAAGTTTACCAAGAAGACTGAACGCCATCCCAAATGGTCGATCAACGGGCCTCCGATCAGCGGACCGAATACCGAAGCGGCGGCAAAGGAGGTAGACCAGATTCCCAATGCCTGGCCGCGCTCTTTTCCAGCCGGAAAGGTAACCGTAAGAATGGCCATAGCTGTCGGGTAGTCAGCCGATCCTGCAATAGCCTGAATGACGCGGAAAATGATCATTGAGCTCAGGTTCCATGAAAGTCCCGCGAGCACTGAACCGATTATAAAGATAGTAAAACCCAGAATGTACACTTTCTTTCTTCCTATCGTATCTCCGAGCTTTCCCCAAATTGGCACGAAAATAGCATTGGCCAAGATGTAAGCCGTAGCGATCCATCCCGCCGCTGAGACGGAGATGTGGAAGTCCTGGATGATCTTTGGCAGGGCGAGGTTGACGATCGTCTGATCGATTCGTCCCAAGAAGGTGCCGACGATTACCGTGATCAATACCAGCCAGCGCAAATTGTTAGGTTCTTTTTCCATAGTGCCAATGCTTCGATGCAGTTACGCAGAGCGAAGCTCTGCGTTTGATGTTATTTGAAGATCCAGATGCGGGCAGACATGCCATTGAGCAATTCTGGAGCAAGGTCAGGGTTGAAACGAACCTTAATGTCGAAAGTTTTTTCTTGACGCTGATCAGAAATACTGAAGACTACGTCTGCATCATGAGAAGTAGGAGTAATTTCATCCACAACACCTGCATATTTCTTTCCGCCAAATGCATCTGCGGTAAAGACTGCGGTTTGTCCGACACGAATATCACTCAATCCCTTGTCTTCTTCTATCTGTCCAACTACGCGGAGCTGAGTTGGGTCAATCATCGTTACTACCGCTTCACCAGGATTGGCAATTTTACCAATCGTATTTTCTACGCCGATCACTTTGCCGTCTACCTTTGCCTTGATAAGCTCGTTGCCTACGCGCGCAACAGTCTCTGATGCCTTTACCGTATCCCCTTCCTTCACATCTATTTCTTCAAGAACTCCGGGTGACTGAGGGCCAAGAGCAATGCTCGGTGCTTGAATAGCTGATTTCTCAATGTAAATTTTTGTAGAAGAGTTGATATAGAAAAGAATACTGAAAACTACGATACCAGCGAGTACTGCAAGAGAAAGCATGGTCACCCATGGATTACCGGTCAATCGTTCTCGAATGCTCTTTTTTGGTTTTGCCTGTTCTACCGGTTTGGTATTTTGTGGCGGCATATTTTGTTGTGAGTTTTGTTTATTTTCCATTATATTTCAGATTATTCTTTAGGGTTAAAAGTTTGCGATCTGATCACCGGCATTCAATCCTGAAATGACTTCGATCATGCCGTCTGAGCTTTCTTTTCCAGTAACGATCTTCTGTAGCGTAAGTTTTGCTCCTGCGGTATTTCCATTTTTTACCCCAGTTGCCAGCATTACATAGCTTTCATTATTCTGGTTCACGACGCTTTGTGCAGGAATGATCAGATTGGCGCTTTCAGTTGCAGAATTGGTGCTGACGTTTGCCGTCATGCCTGATTTGATGCGATCGTCATTCTGGGCAAACTGCAAAGTGACTTTGTAAGAAGCAACGCCGTTGATCACGGTTTCCGCTGGATCAATCGCCACCACTTTTGCGGGAAAGTTTACAGAATTGCCGTATGCATCGAGAGTAACAGACGCGCTGTCACCAACAGTACTCTTGGTAATGTCATTTTCTGGAATGTATGTCTCCACTTGAAACTGCGTATCTGAAATAAGAGAGATGACGGGAGAATTTGGCACGGCTATTTGCCCCACCTTTGCGTCCTGCTCTGTGACTTTTCCAGAGAACGGCGCACGGATGGCAGTTTTTGCCAAAGCTGACTGCAAGTTTTGTACGCTTGCCTCTGCCTGGGCTACCTGTGCCTGCTGAGCCTTAATGTCATCAGTCACTCCTCCGGCCTGAGCCAATGTGAGCTGATTTTGCGCAAGAGTAAGAGCCGACTGAGCATTCTTAAATGCAGATTCAGCCGCTACCAAACCGCTCAATGATGCACTTATAGTAGTACGGGCGGTTGATATGCTCAGTTTGTATCCATCAATAGTAGCCTGAGGAGTACTTGCACTTGCAGTCAATGAGTTTACTACCGAAGCCATCTGATCGAGGAATGATTTTACCTGATTGAGGCTGTTCTCTGACTGGGCAGTAGAAGCTGTTACTTGTGCGAGCGAAGCTCCTGATGAAGTGGTAGAAGAAATACCTGCGAGAGCAGTATTCCAATCGCTCAAAGTTTTCTCAATAACCACTCGGCTTAATTCTGTCTGACTTTCTAAATTGAAATCATTGACGGTTACGGAAAGTTTAGGATTTGGAGTACGGGGATTATTGAAAAGTGCGTCCGCCTTGTTGTGAACGGCGTCGTCTGACTTTACGTATGCATCGGAAATAGTGCTTGCAAGCGCTTTCTGTGCGTTATTGAGAGCACTTTGGGCAGAAGCGATGTTGGTCTGATCGATCTGGATCTGTTCTGGACGTGCCCCTTGCTGAAGCTCGTTGAGCTTTGCGTTTTGTGCGGTAATGTTTGCATTTGCTTGTGCAAGCTGGGCTACTACGTCTGAACTGTCGAGCTGTGCCAAGATCTGGCCTGCAACCACTTCGTCTCCGGCCTGAGCGTTTACCGCAACGATGCGGGCTGACTTTTCAAAGCTAAGCGCTACATTGTCGGCCGCTTTCACTATTCCAGTAGACTGGACCTGCTCGGCAATACTGCCTTTTTGAACGGTATAGAAACTAAGGGGTGCCCTGGCCATTGAAGAATGGAACCAAAGGATACTTGCTCCAATAAGGATAACGGCAAGAATAATCGCACTGATAAGGGGTTTATTTGATCTTGTTTTGTTGTTTGTATTGCTATTCATAAGTTCATTGATTCTAGCATAAATTACACATTTGTCACACTAAAAGCGTTATGCGGACGTTATACTTTACTTTGGCAACTAAAACTGTTGAGTTGTAAGGTTAAAATAAAAAGAATAAAAAAATGGCACCAAGCAACTGGAGGAGTTGCGAGGTGCCGAAGTGTCAGCTGAGGCCGATATGAGGTGGCCGATTAAGTAGGGCTACCTTTATGGCCAAGAGCAGACAGGTCCGCGGGCGCCGGGGTCAAATCTGCCGGTCGAAGGAAAAAATGCGGGAGATCTTCTTGACGCCGCCGTGCCGGGGGATGCCCAGGAGGCCGGAAACAGCATTATTATCACTCTTACAATTGGTACGCGCATTCATAATGAACGGGCCCTTATAACTTAGCATGCAAATAGCTCGACTGTCAAGCTCTACGGCTGTTTTGTCAAATAAGCCTTGATTATAGCCTCAACTTCGCCTGCCGAATTGGTCGCCATCAGCTCGGCGCGGAGTTCTGAGGCGCCTTCGAAGCCGTTTACGTATGCCTTGTAATGTTTCTTCATGACGGAGAAATTCTTCGTTTCTCCCAAGATTTTTTCAAATAAATAGGTATGCTCCACGAGCACAGAGAGCTTTTCTTTGAGAGGAATCTCGCGGGCTCCAGCTGATACCTTCCGGTTTGCATCGAAAAGCCATGGATTACCAAAAATGGCCCGTCCAAGCATCACTCCGTCTGCCCCACTCTCTTGCGCCTTCTTGCGCGCATCCTCCAGGTCGAGCGCATCGCCGTTTCCAAAAATCAGCGTCTTGCTTCCCAGCTTGTCGCGCATCTCCACTACTTCACGGACATGCTCCCAGCGGGCGGGCACCTTCGACATTTCCTTTCTCGTGCGCGCATGTATCGTAAGGACGGCGATATTTTCTTCGAGAAGCGCCGGTACCCACGTTGCCAATTCGTTTTTATTGTATCCAATGCGCGTCTTCACCGAAATCGACAGAGGCTTCACTTCAATTCCTTTTTCTTTCATGTCGTCTGCAAATCGTTCAGCACCACGAACAGCCGCACGGATCACTTCTTTTGCCAAAGGCGGATTCTTAATATGCCCTGCCCCTGCTCCCTGCTTCTCAATACTCTTGTCCGGACATCCCATGTTTATATCCACCCCATCAAAGCCAAGCTCAGATGCGAGGTAAGCCGCCTTCTCCATCATCTCAGGTTTTGAACTAAAAAATTGCGCGATGATCGGTCGTTCTGCTCCCGTAAAAGCCAAATCTTTAATCAGCTTGTCATATCCTCCAAGAAAGAGACCGTCGGCAGAGACAAATTCTGTCCACAACGCATCAGGGCCACCGAGCGGTTTCCCCATTCTGCTGTATTTGGCAATGATCTGGCGAAAAGGCGCGTCAGTAACATCTGCCATGGGCGCCATGACAAAAATCGGCTCGTTCTGGCCTGATAGCTTTGACTCAGCAAGCTTTTTTTCCTTGAGTTTTTCCCAAAATCCCCTATTCATTTGGCTATCCTAGCATAGATCTTGGGGTATAAAAAAGTCACACCCAAAAGTGTGCCTGAACTAACCGAACTCAAATGAGAAACAAAACGCCTGCAGCCACATAGACTAGGTCGGACGATTTTACCGAAGACGCTCTGCTTCGGACAAAATTAATCTTTCGGTCTCTTCCCAACCCAAGCATTTATCCGTGACAGAGATGTGGGGATTCAAACTTGCCAGGCTGGCAAAAGTTGGCGGATCAGGAATAGCCTGATTGCCATGCATGAGATTGCTTTCCAGCATGGCGCCAACAATATACGGACTATCTGCGCAAACTTGGCGTATCACGTCCTGAAGGGCTTCACGTTGCCGACGAAAGTCCCCACTGCAATTCTGATGACTGCAGTCAATCACCACAGAAGTAGAAACACCATTCAGCGCCAACTGCGTTCCCGCTTCCATGACGTGCTGAACCTCATAATTGGGACGCCCGTTACTGCCCCGCAAGACAAGATGTGTTGTAGGATTTCCCTTCGTGCAAATTACTGCACATTGGCCGCCAGAATTAACCCCAAGAAAAGCCTGGGGGCCTTTGGATGCCTTCATGGCTTCGATAACGGTCTTGATACTACCGTCGGTGGGATTTTTCATCCCTACCGACATCGAAAGACCGCTGGCCATCTGGCGATGGGTTTGTGATTCGATCGTACGAGCGCCCACGCACCCCCAACTAACGAGGTCGGCAATGTAAGCAGGAATGATAGGCTCAAGAAACTCCGTAGCCACCGGCATGCCAAGTTCTGCCAAGGTGAGCAAAAGACCACGAGCCACGCGCAATCCCTTTTCCATATCATACGAACCGTTCATGTCAGGATCATTAATGAGACCTCTCCAACCGATGCTAGTGCGAGGTTTTTCGAAATAGACTCGCATGACGATTTCCATCTGATCAGCAACCAGGCCCCGAAGACGGACCAAGTATTGGGCATAGAGTTCTGCCGCTTCGACATTGTGGACCGAGCAGGGCCCGACGATCATGAGGAAACGAGGATCTTTTCTGGCGAGAATGTTTGAGATCGTTTCTCGCTGAGAAAATATTGTCTGGTTAATCTTGGCCGAAGTAGGCTGGGAATTGCGATAATCCTGAGGGGATGGCAGCAATTTCACACTGCGCACATTCACATCGATGGTTTGGGGAGAAGCTTCGCTAACGACTGCTGTATTTGTTGTACTCATAAGGTATTAAGTTTTCAACGACCTGCTGATTGCACTCTCTTCCCACCAAGGAAAAAAGTTTACAAAAATGAGCCCTTCAAGGACTCATTTTTACTTACTATTGAGATCTTAGAGAAGATGCACAGTTATTAAGCAAAGACGAGCCCTCGAATCGAGGCCCAAAAGGAAATAAAAAAGCTATAATACTGTGCACTATTCGAAATCATTATGGTTACCATGCTAGCACTGCCGAGCTAGCTTTGCAAATCGGCGGCAGTAAGAGAAAGAGTACTTCCAGGAAGCGCCTCGCCAGAAATGATCTTCTTTGCGACTGCCTGCTCCACTGTCTCCTGGATCGCTCTGTTCATTGAACGGGCGCCGAACTTTGTGTCGGTGCCGGTAGTAATAAGAAAGTCTACCAACTCCGGAGTGATCACCAGCGTGATTCCCTTGTCTTCGAGTCGCTGTGCAAGTTTCTTGAGCATCAAGTCGGCAATCTTCGTAAGATGTTCTTTATCAAGCGGATGAAAGAGTATGACGGCATCGAAGCGGTTGAGTAGTTCTGGGCGAAACATTCCTTCGGCCACGATCGCATTGATAATATCCGGCTTTTGCTTTTCCAGATTTTCTCCTGCTTGGACTGATTTGAAAATAAGGTCGCTGGCGGCGTTTGAAGTGGCAATGATGATTGTGTTACGGGCATTTACTTTTTTTCCATTCATATCGGAGAAAAATCCTTCGTCAAGAATCTGCAAAAATAAATCCTGCACATCCTTGCCAGTTTTCTCAAATTCATCGAGCAAAAGCACCCCGTATTGTTTGTCGCGGAGCATCTCAGAAAGAATTCCCGGACGGCTGTTTTCAAAAGAACCCATCAAGCGACTGAGCGCGTCAGCACCCTTGTACTCAGACATGTCGAGGCGCAATATTTGATCGTCTTTTCCAAAGAAAGTGTGAGCCAACGCCTTAGTAGTTTCTGTTTTTCCCACACCAGTTGGACCCAAGAACAAGAATGAACCAATGGGACGATTGGGATTGTTGATACCTGAACGGGCACGGCGCATCGCATTACTGATTGCTTTGATGGCCTCATCCTGTCCAATGATTCTTTCATGAAGAATTGATTCTAATTTGAGCAATTTTTCACTTTCCGTATGATCGATCTTTCCGAGCGGTATGCCAGTCTTCTGCTCTACTAAAGCAAGAATGTCTTCTTTAAGAATTACCGTCTTTCCCGACTGCTTGATGCGCGGAATCATTTCATCCACCAAGTCTCTCGCCTTATCCAGTCCGCCATCCTGATCAAAATACTGCTCTATACTCTGAGCAAGCTGTCGGATAGCTCCATAAGTGAAAAAGAATTTTTGTGTTGCTTCGTACCGCTCTATTTCATGTTCGAGAAGATGGATCAATCCCTGGTCAGCCAGTTCCTTGAGAGTAACCTTTTCAAAACGATTCATGAGCACCGCATTCGGCTCGAGAATCTGACTAAACGTCTGATGATCTGCAAGAGCTACCACTCTGGTATCGGACGAAGTGAGGTATGGATCAAGAAGTTCTGCCACATCGCTTCCAATACCCTTGGCGCTCTGAATAAACTCAGGAAAATGCTTGAATACCAAAATAATATTTCCTGCACGCACCGCTTCATTGAGCATGATGATGAATTGCTTTTCAAATTCACTTTTTTCTCTGGTGGCGGCAATTAAGGCCAATGTATCAATGGCAATCAGTCTTCGGTGCTCGATCTCAGGAAGAGCGCTTCCCTCACGAATCTTTCGGGCAAGATAATAAACTACATCAAGCTTACTGCCTCCGGAATCGCCAATAATAAGAACATTTGCTTCGCGAGGGCGGGAAAGGATCGTCTCAACTGTTTTTTCTTCAGCAATCAACTGTTCGGATTCAAGCGTCACTTCAACGCTTTCTTTATCAAATACGAGATCCTGTCCAAATTTATCAAGGAAAAAAGTTTGTCCATACGCCCAATCCTTTGCCAATCCTGGAATTCTGCCGAGCTCGTCTTCGCTCCACCATCGATGAGCAGTAGATATCTGCGCCTCTCTTCGCTCAAACCAATCAGCAGCTCCAGCGATATCCTCCTTTTTTATATCATGAGAAAGAATGAACTGTTTTAATACATGATCCGTGTCTAATACAATTGTAAGAAATGCGCTCAAGGTCATGCCTGGGAAAAATTTTCCAACCCCTTCGGTTCCAATAATTTCTTCCAGAGAATACTTCCTGCCTCTCTCGGCAAGAAACTTCTTAACCGCAGTTTGACCCACGCCCGAACGCAATAGGATCCACCTACCCGCATCTGACTGTAAAAAGGTTAGAGTAACGTCGCCCTTTACCCTGCTCTCTTCGAGAAGCGCGGCGAGCTCAAAAGAAATGTTCTCTTCTTCGCCACGGAAATAATGTGAGTTATAGAAAAACTCAAAATTGATAAGCAAAAGCCATACGGAAGAAAGAAGGAAAAATATTCCCTTAAGCGTGTCGGTAGATTTTCCCAAAAAGATGGTAACAATGACCACGGCCAAAAAAATGCCGAGAACGGAGCGGAAAAACTTTCGATGCTTTGGCTCGATGATCTCATCAAGAAGAATAGCCGGTCGATAGAGTTTTATTTGTTTTTGAAGCGCTTGAGAGAGCATGTGATTAAAATATGAGTATAAGACCCTTTATAAAAAAGAATACGATCAATACAGGAAGGCAGATCCAAAGGAGCGTCAGGACGATTTCGCAAAGAAAAGCCAATACAAGCAAGACCATTCCTACAAAGATCAGAGAGGCGCGAAACATCATACCCACAACACGCATAATCGAATTGATAATAAAGCGTCCAAATTTATCCGCGGCAGACTCCCCGCGATTCTTATGCACGTCTAGCCTTTTCCATGGAGCAAAAAAGGTTTTAGTGAGAATCGGGATTGAGAAGAAATAGTAGAGAAACCACAGGATATTTTTGGCGTTGCGAAAGATGTCGGCAAAGGCCAGAGTATAGTGCCAAACGAGATAGGAAATACCAAGCTTGAGTGTTTTCATTACTTCTTATTATACCTTCTACCTCGTCTTATAGTAAATGTCGTCGCTATAACGAAGATCTATATAATCAAGATCGAGCTTTCCCTTCTTAAGCTCAGAAACGGTCTGATTAATCAGTGCCGCTTGGGTACTAGTGCTATTTGTAGGAGAAGTAGTTGACGGCGACGCAGATCCTCCAAAGAAATTAAGATGGGTCGAATTCTTATCCATGAATAACTTCAACTTTTGCAAAGTGACAGTCATGTCCAAGCGATTATCAAGAAACAGTCTTATGCCATTACTTAGTATTACTTCTGTCTGAATAGGATCTTTCACGAAGATACTGATCGTTCGCAAATTTAGATTGGAACGCAAGAGAGTAGACAGATCATCAAATCGCTTGAATGCCGTAGTATCAAGATACTGAGCTCCAACTGGAGTTGTGCTTGCATTAGGCCCTGTTATCGCGCCGTAAAACTTCACGAAGACATCGCCGGAGAAAAGCGGCGAGTCAGAAAAGATAAACCCCGTACTGTCCACAAAGTAACACTGCTCGCTCAGCTTATTGGTTACCGGATCAACAACGACAACTTTATTAGCATCATCAGTCGTCCGTCCGCACCATACAGCCTCAGGCTTCTTTTCCGTTACTGCAATAGTGAGCGTGGTAAATTTATCGATCGTAATGCGCACATCGGAAATTCGATTCCACGTTTTCTTTATTGCCGCGGCAATATCCTCTTTTGGGTAAATAAAACTATTTGCTTTAGGGAAAAGACCGAGATATTTTTGATCAATAACGCTAAAGACCAAGTCCTGAATATCCTTGGTTGGAGTGACTTCGTTCCCCTCTACAGTGATCTGCTGAATAGTAGTCGAAGGAAGTTTTGAGAAATACACAGCGGCGCAAAAAACGACAATAGCCAGAATCGACAAAAGCACCAGAAGAATATACCGATGCTTTTTCCTTTCTTTGGCAAATTTCTGAGAGGATAACGTTGATCTTCTCTTGAGCATGATGCTATTTCCCTATTACTTTTTTACCTCCCATGTATTTCTGGAGCACGTCGGGTACAAGAATAGTTCCATCTGCCTGCTGATAATTTTCTAATACTGAAATAAGGATGCGAGGAGATGCAATGGCGGTATTGTTGAGTGAGTGAGTGAACTTCATCTTGCCTTCATCATCTTTGTAGCGAATGTTCAGGCGGCGCGTCTGAAAATCATGAAAATACGAAGAGGAATGGGTCTCACCAAAACGGCTCTCTGAAGGAATCCATGCTTCGATGTCATATTTCTTCACCTGGCCAAGACCAAGATCACCTCCGCAATTTACTACCACATGATATGGAAGCTTGAGTGCCTGCAAGATCTCTTCGGCGTTCTGAGTAAGCTCTTCATGGAACTTCACTGACTCGGCATGGTTGGCCTCACAGAGAATCACCTGCTCAAATTTAAAGAATTCGTGTACGCGATAGATACCTTTCGTCTGCTTGCCATGACTTCCCGCTTCTCGACGGAAACAAGGAGAAAATGAAACAAACTTCAACGGCAGTTTTTTCTTGTCGATAATCTCATCCATGTAATATCCCATGGTCGCCACTTCTCCGGTACCAGCCAAATATTCTCCATCCTGAGTTTTATATAAATCATCTTCGCTTTGAGGAAGATAGCCAGTTCCCACGAACGGCTCCCGTCGTACCAACGAAGGCACGATCATCGGCGTAAAGCCTCCTTTGGCAATAATATGATCGAAAGCAAATTGCCACAGCGCAAAGTTGAGAAGCACTGCATCATTTTTTAAAAAATACCCCCTGAAGCCTGAGACCTTCGCTCCGCGCTCGAAATCGGCAAGATCAAGAGCTTCCATCAGCTCAACATGGCTCTTTGGTTTAAAATCAAACGTTGGGACGGTTCCCCATGCGCGAACTTCTTTGTTTTCTGCATCGCTTGCTCCTTCAGGCACAGTCATGTCGGGAATGTTTGGCACCTGCACCATAAGTCCCTGCCACTTCTTCATCACCTCCTTTAGCTGTTCCTCTTCCTTCTGCATTCCTTCCTTGAGAGTCTTCATTTCTGCGATCATCGCCGCTCGTTCTTCAGGAACTGTCGCTTTTGCGATCTTCTCGCTGAATTGATTTTGGGCAGTCCTCTTACCTTCTATAGAAGAAAGAAGTTTGCGACGTTCTTCATCGGCAGTGATAAGTTCGTCAATATTGAGCACGATATGCTTTTTTCGTGCCCCATCTTTGACGAGGTCAATGTTTTCGCGGATAAATTTAATATCGAGCATGTGATTGTATAACCCTTTTAAACAATTTTTATTTTTTCATCATAGCAAAAATGAGACGATAAGGCTATGCACAATGAACAAAACGGCCTTAAGGGCGATTATCAAGGATACGTCATAGAAAAAATAGGAAAAGAAGATTATCCAGGTCTGCTTCGTGAGATCACCGACCCGCCGAAAGCCCTCTATATAAAGAGAGGGTGGAAAACTGCCCGCCCATACTATAGTATGGCCCCAAAGCATCTCTGCATCGTAGGCTCGAGAAGAAACAGCGTATATGGAAAAGAGGTTTGCGAACGACTGATACGTGGCCTCGCCGGCTACCCTATTACTATAGTATCGGGATTGGCTTTCGGCATCGATGCGATTGCCCATCAAGCGGCACTGAGCGCAAATCTCAAGACCATTGCCATTCCCGGCTCAGGATTGCACCAATCCGTACTTTACCCACGTACTCATCTTGGACTAGCGACCAGCATCCTCGCTTCAGGCGGAGATCTGATTTCTGAATACGAGCCAGAATTTCAATCAGCTCCTTGGACGTTTCCTCGGAGAAATAGGATCATGGCCGGCATCTCCGACGCCATTCTCATTATTGAAGCAGAAGAGAAGTCCGGTACGCTCATTACAGCCCGACTGGCACTTGATTACAATCGCGAGATTCTCGCTGTACCTGGTTCGATTTTTTCTCAAAACACGGCCGGCGTACACGAGCTTTTAAAAGAAGGTGCAACACCAATTCTCTCAAGCAAAGATATTCTTGCAGCGCTTGGGTTCCTTAAAGACGAAAGCGAGGAAGAGTTAGACATCAAAAAAGAATTCGCAAATGAAATCGTCAAAGAATATTCTCCGGAAGAAGCGCTCATCCTGAGACATCTGACTGAACCACTGCAAAGAGACCAGCTTATCCAGAAGACAAGATTTGAAGCTACCGAGCTCAATTCCCTCCTGAGCTTGCTTGAAATAAAAGGATTGATAAAAGAAGCTGGAGGAGAATTTTTTCTGCAATAATCACAACCAAAGTTTGCAAAATATTTTTTTTCTAGTAATAATGAGAACATATGAAATTACTTATTGTCGAGTCACCGGCAAAAGCGAAGACCATTTCCAAATATTTGGACGACAAATATACCGTCAAAGCATCAGTCGGTCACATTCGCGATTTGCCAAAAAATAACAAGAAGGCCATCGATATCGAAGGCGGCTTCATCCCTCACTATGAGATCAGCAAGGGAAAGGAAAAGATCGTGAGCGAGATCCAGGCGCTTGCCGACAAAGCAGACGAGATCCTCCTTGCAACCGACCCCGACCGTGAAGGTGAAGCGATTGCTTGGCATATTGTAGAAGCGACTGGCATAAAGAAGCCAAAGCGCGTTGTCTTTCATGAAATTACCAAAGAGGCGGTAAATGAAGCAATAAAGCACCCCCGAGATATTGATCAGAACTTGCGAAAAGCTCAGGAGGCGCGCCGCGTGCTCGACCGACTTGTGGGATACGACCTTTCCGGACTGATCTGGAAAAAAGTACGCTACGGCTTATCTGCAGGACGAGTGCAGTCTCCTGCCCTTCGCATCATTATGGAACGCGAGCGTGAGATCCGCGCCTTCATTTCTCATACCTTTTGGGTGATTACTGCAGATACCGAAACTGACAAGAAAGAAAAGATCACTTTCACTTGCGAAACAGAGCCGACCGACAAGAAGGAAGTTGAGCGTATTTTAGAAACAGCAAAGAAGGAATCATGGAAAGTACTCGACGTCACCGAGACAGAAGCAAAGCGTTCTCCAAAGGCACCTTTCATTACTTCTACTCTTCAGCAGACGGCAAGCTCACGCCTCGGCTTTGCCCCTTCACGTACCATGATGATTGCCCAGCGTCTCTATGAAGCCGGACTCATCAGTTATATGCGTACCGATAGTACCAACCTCAGCCAATACGCCCTTGAACAAATTTACGGTCTCGTAGAAAAGAAGTACGGAAAGGACTATCTCAGTCCTCGTTCATTTGCAAAGAAAAGCAAGAATGCACAGGAAGCACACGAAGCTATCCGCCCTACCAATCTAACTGTAGAGAAAGCAGGAATAAATGACGAGCAGAAAAAACTCTATCGTCTAATCTGGCAGAGAACCATTGCCTCACAGATGACTGATGCAAAAACTCTTCGTACTAAGATCACTGCACGAGTGGGAGCGACGATAAAAGGAAAGTCGGAAGATGGCAAAGAAATAGAAACTGGCATCATCCCTGACTTCGGCGTTACTGGTTCACGAGTACTCTTCGAGGGCTGGCTCACGGCTGATCCTGAAGCTCGCGGAGAAGATGTAGAGCTTCCAAAAACCAAGCCCGAAGAAAAGCTGGCCTTTATTGATATTCATACTGAAGAAAAACAAACCCAGCCGCCTCCACGATACTCTGAAGCTGGCCTTATCAAAGAACTCGAAAAACGCGGCATCGGCCGACCTTCTACCTACGCGTCTATTATCAAAACCATTGAAGACCGAGGTTATGTAGAGAAAGAAAACAAAGCCTTGAAGCCAACCGATACCGGCGACGTGGTAAGTAGTTTTCTTGAGAACAACTTCACCGAGTACATCAGCGACTCTTTCACTGCTGAGATGGAAGACAAGCTCGACAATATCGCCAATGGTGAAATGGAATATGAAAAGACGCTCAAGGATTTCTATGGGCCATTTAAAAAGGAAGTAAAATCAAAGGACAAAATCGATAAGATCACCGACCTTGGTGATGCTGATCCTAAATTCATCTGCCCTGTCTGCGGCGGCCCAATGATCATTAAGCTTGGAAAAGCAGGAAAGTTCATGAGCTGTAAAAAGTTCCCAGACTGTCTTGGTGCCCGTACTATTGAAGGAGTAGAGCTCGAGGGCCCAAAAGAAACTGGAGAAAAGTGTCCTGAGTGTACCAAAGGAAAGCTCATCGAGCGCGACGGAAAATACGGACGCTTCATTGCCTGCAACAATTATCCTAAATGTAAATTCATCAAGAAAGACGCCGAGCTGGAAAGAAAAGCTTCGACCGGAGTGCAATGCCCTACCTGCAAGGAAGGATTCCTTTCTGAACGCCGCGGCCGCTTCGGTATATTCTACAGCTGTACCAATTATCCAAAATGTAAGTTTGCCATCAAGGCAAAACCGACCGGCAGAATCTGCGAAATGTGCGGATCGCTGATGATGGAAGGAACCAAAACCATTCCTGAACGATGCAGCAACAAGCTCTGTCTCAATCACAATCCCCACAAGATTGCGAAAGCTGGAGAAGAAGGCTCTGCAAAGTTCACAAAATAGATAAACTCCCCATAA